>NZ_JBFUGO010000013.1:0-157057 GCF_056402875.1 Devosia sp. P3_B2
TGGGCACCCGTCCACCGTTTCCGTGCCTGGCACGGCGTGCGAACGCTTCCTCATGGTCCCCGCAAAAACCCCGAACAGTTCCGGCGTGGCGACGGCCTTCATATTGCGGACTACCCGCGTGGTCGAAGCCACGCCGGAACCGCCCGACTACCCGAGCACCCCGGAGCCGAGTGGCTGTCGGGCAATTTGTCCTGGCCGGCCCTCCCCATTGTCATCGGGCTGGTCTAGGGTCCGCGCCGACGAATTACTGGAGGGACATCATGGAATATCGGTTGCTCGGCCGCTCCGGCCTAAAGGTCTCATCGCTGTCGATCGGCACGGTGACGTTCGGCAATGACGGCTCGTGGGGCGAGACAGAACTCAAGGACGCGCAGCGCCAGATCGACCTCTGCCTCGATCACGGGATCAACCTGATCGACACCGCCAATGTCTACAACGCCGGCAAGTCCGAAAGCATGATCGGCGAAGCGCTGGTGGATGGGCGGCGCGACAAGCTGCTGATCTCCTCCAAGGTGCGCTTTCCCACCGGCAAGGGCCCGAACGACCAGGGCCTCAGCCGCTGGCATATCATCCGCGAATGCGAGAACTCGCTCAAGCGGCTGAAGACCGACGTCATCGACATCTATCACGTGCACGAATGGGACGGGCAGACGCCGCTCGAGGAGACCGTCGAGGCTCTCGATACGCTGGTGAAGCAGGGCAAGATCCGCTACGCCGCCTCGTCGAACTTTTCGGCCTGGCACCTGATGAAGGCGCTCTCCATTGCCGACGCGGCGCACTACCAGCGCTTCGTTGCCCAGCAGATTCACTACACGCTCTATTCGCGCGAGGCCGAGTTCGAACTCGTGCCGCTCGGGCTCGACCAGGGCGTCGGCATTCTCGTCTGGTCGCCGCTGGCCGGCGGTTGGCTCTCGGGCAAGTACACCCGCAACACCAAGCCGGAAAGCGGACGGCAGGTTACCGGTTTCAGGGAGCCCCCGATCTACGACGCGGATCGGCTCTGGGACATCGTCGATGTGATCAACGAGGTAGCGGCAGCCCACGACGTCTCCGGCGCACAGGTGTCGCTGGCCTGGCTGCTGCAACGACCACTAGTGGCCTCGGTGATCATCGGCGGGCGCAGCACAGCGCAGTTCGAGGACAACCTGAAGTCGGTCGACCTGAAGCTCACCGCCGAGGATGTGGCAAAGCTCGACAAGGTCAGCCAGCCGAACCTGCCTTATCCCTACTGGCATCAGAGCTTCACCGCGCAGGACCGCCTCGGCGAGGCCGACCTCGCGTTGCATCGGCCATACATGGACGAATGACCAATGGTGCGGGCAGGCCGATCTCCCCTGCCCGCACAATCCTGAACCGCGGCGTCATGTTTTCTTGACTAAGTTTAGAACCGTTATAAAGTGTGAGGCAGTTCCAGACCCCAGCCAGCCGGAAGACTCCCTGAAAAGCGGGGCTTCCGTGGGGAAGCAGCAGAAGTCGGCGGTGACCGCCGAATCGGAGATTCGATGAGACTGACTCGCCAGTCCAACTATGCCATCCGCACCCTGATCTATTGCGCGGTGAACGACCCTGGCCTCAGCCGCGTCGCCGACATCGCCAAGGCGCACGCCATTTCAGAACTGTTCCTGTTCAAGCTGATCAAGCCCTTGGTCGAGAACGGGCTGATCGAGACGGTGCGCGGCCGCCGCGGCGGCATCAAGCTCGGCCGTCCGGCCGATGAGATCACACTGCTCGATACCATCCGCCTCACCGAGGAGAGCTTCTCGATGGCGGAGTGCTTCGAGGACGGCGACATCACGTGTCCGCTGGCCGAGAGCTGCGACGTCAATGCGGCGCTGCGCGAGGCGCTGGGGGCGTTCTTCAACGTGCTCGAGAGCTACACCATCGCCGACCTGGCCTCGAAGCGTAAGTCGCTGCGCGAGCGGCTCGGCCTCAAGTTCGAGGACATGGAACCGGTGCTGATCGCCCAGGCGGCACACTGACCGCTCCGTACAAGTAGCGGATGCCGGACCGACTCCAACCGCCCGGCACCCGCCCTTTCGCTGCACACGCCCGACCCGAAGGGCGTTGCTCGTGCAGCGGAACCCAGTCTCTCTGGGATTGCCGGCAGGCGGCCAAGGGCCCGGAATAGTGGACCCTCGGAGACCTGCCAATCTGCCCCGAAGCCCGCGGCAACGCGTTTTTGCCAAGTCGCAGTTGAACGGCTTCTGACTCCGGCCGTTAGGCCCGGTTCATTCATCTTTGTGGCGGGCACGGCGTCGCGTTGATCTCGCGGCCCGCACGTGCTCTATGCCGCCCGACCCCTCTAGACCCCGGACTTCCCGATGGCCCCCGCGCCCATTCTGTTCCTGCAGCAAATTCGCCTGAGACTCGGCTCGACCGAATTGCTCGAGGGCGCCGAACTGCAGCTGATGCCCGGCGAGAAGGTGGCGCTGGTGGGTCGCAACGGTTCGGGCAAGTCGACGCTGCTGAAGATCGCCGCCGGCGAGATCGAAGCCGACGGCGGCCGCCGCTTTCTGCAGCCGGGCGCCACCATCCGCTACCTGCCGCAGGAGCCAGACCTCTCCGGCTATGCTGATGTGCTCAGCTATGTCGAAGCGGGCATGCAGGCGGGCGACGATCACTACCGGGCGACCTACCTGCTCAACCATCTCGGCCTCACCGGCACCGAGGAACCGTCGCGGCTCTCGGGCGGGGAAGCTCGCCGGGCGGCGCTGGCCCGGGTGTTGGCGCCCGAGCCCGATATCATCCTGCTGGACGAGCCCACCAACCATCTCGACCTGCCGGCCATCGAGTGGCTGGAAAACGAGCTGTCATCGATCCGCTCGGCGCTGGTGATCATCAGCCACGACCGCCGTTTCCTTGCCGATCTCACCCGCTCGACCGTCTGGCTCGATCGCGGCACCACCCGCCGCCTCGACAAGGGGTTCGGGGGCTTCGAGGAATGGCGCGACCAGGTGCTGGAGGAGGAAGAGACCGCCCGGCACAAGCTCGACCGGCAGATCGTCCGCGAGGAGCACTGGCTGACCTACGGCGTTACGGCGCGGCGCAAGCGCAACGTGCGCCGCCTCGACGGCCTGTTCGCGCTGCGCCAGGAGCGGCGCGACCTGAAGCGCTCGGTCGGTGACGTGAAGATCTCGGTTTCCGAGGGCGAGACCTCAGGCAAGATGGTGATGGAGGCCAAGGGCATCTCCAAGGCCTTCGGCGAACGGGTCATCGTCAACGATTTCACCACCAGGGTGATCCGCGGCGACCGGCTCGGCATCATCGGCGCCAACGGCGCCGGCAAGACCACGCTGATCAAGCTGCTGACCGGCGTGCTGGAACCTGATAGCGGCACGGTACGGCTCGGCGCCAATCTCGAACTCGCCAGCCTCGACCAGCGTCGCGCCTCGCTCACCGCCGACATGACGCTGAAGGAAGCGGTGACCGGCGGCGGTTCCGACACCCTGATCATCAACGGCCAGCCCAAGCACTTCATGGGCTACCTCAAGGACTTCCTGTTCGGGCCCGAGCAAGCCGGCACGGCGGTCAGCAAGCTCTCGGGTGGCGAGCGCGGCCGGCTGGTGCTGGCCCGCGTCCTGGCGCTGCCCTCCAATGTGCTGGTGCTGGACGAACCGACCAACGATCTAGATCTCGAAACGCTCGACCTGCTGCAGGAAATGCTTGCCGACTATCCGGGCACGGTGATCGTGGTCAGCCACGATCGTGACTTCCTCGACCGGGTGGCGACCTCGGTGATCGTCTCCGACGGCGGTGGCCAGTGGACCGAGTATCCGGGCGGCTATTCGGACATGGTCACCCAGCGCGGCTATGGCGTCACCGCGCCGCCCAATGCGGGCAAGACCAAGGGTGGCAAGCAGGCGGCCTTGCCGCAGACCACCTCGCATCCGGCAAAGCAAAAGCTCAGCTTCAAGCAGAAGCACGCGCTGGAAACGCTGCCCAAGGAGATGGCGAAACTCGAAGCCGAGATCGCCAAGCTCAACGGCACGCTCGCCGATGGCAGCCTCTACGCCAAGAACCCGCAGAAGTTCACCGACACCGGCAAGGCGCTGGAAAAGGCCCAGGCAGCTCTCGCCAAGGCCGAGGACGAGTGGCTGACGCTGGAAGCACTGCGCGAACAAATCGAAGGCTAGCGCGTCTTTCTATCGTCATTAGCCGATGGTCGACTCGACGGAACATCCGACGCGCGCTAGACACGCGTTGAAGCGATTCAATCCATCGAGGGAATACCATGCAGTATCGAAAGCTCGGCAATAGCGGCGCCGTCGTCTCCGCCTTCACTCTTGGCACGATGACCTTCGGTGCCGAAGCCGACGAAGCCACCTCGTTCCAGCTGATGGACGATTATGTCGCCGCCGGCGGCAACTTCCTCGATACCGCCGACGTCTACTCCGCCGGCAAGTCCGAAGAGATTGTCGGCCGCTGGCTGAAGGCCCGTCCGGACGCGGCAAAGCAGGTGGTGGTGACCACCAAGGGCCGCTTCCCGATGGGGACCGGGCCGAACGATCTCGGCCTCTCGCGCCGGCATCTCGGCCAGGCGCTCGACGCGTCGCTGCGCCGTCTTGGCGTCGAGCAGGTCGACCTCTACCAAATGCACGCCTACGACGCGTTGACCCCGCTGGAGGAGACGCTGCGCTTCCTCGACGACTCGATCCGCAACGGCAAGATCGCCTATTACGGCTTCTCCAACTTCATCGGCTGGCAGCTGACCAAGGCGTCGTTCCTCGCCAAGATGGGCAACCTCGCGCCGCCGGTGACGCTGCAGCCGCAATACAACCTGCTGGTCCGCGACATCGAGCACGAGATCGTACCGGCGGCGCTCGACGCCCAAATCGGGCTCTTGCCGTGGTCGCCGCTGGGCGGCGGCTGGCTGTCGGGCAAGTACAAGCGCGACCAGCAGCCGACCGGCGCCACCCGCCTGGGCGAGAACCCGAACCGCGGCTCGGAATCGTATGGCCCGCGCAACGCGCAGGAGCGGACCTGGCGGATCATCGGCGCGCTGCAGGACGTATCCGAGACCCTCGGCGTGTCGATGGCGCAGGTCGCCCTCGCCTGGCTCGCCGACCGCCCGGCGGTGACCTCGGTGATTCTGGGGGCACGTACGCGTGAGCAGTTGGCGGACAATCTCGCTGCCGCTGGTCTCAAGCTCGATGCCGAGAACACGCAGAAGCTGACCGACGCCAGCGCGCCGGAGATTGCGGATTATCCGTACGGCAAGGGCGGGGTGAACCAGCGCCACCGCAAGATCGAGGGTGGGCGCTAACTCATCCCCCAGCATCGGCGACCCGCTGATCGGAAGGGTGCTGACCTATGACGGCAAGGACGCTCCAGTTTGGCGAGTTTTAGGTCTGAGGTGGCGGGGCTGGGAAACTGGCCACCGCTTCTCTCAGCCAGGCCACGAAATGCTCCGTCTTCCGTCTCCCAGGCCGGTCGACCCTCACGACATAGCGGTAATTGCTGTCCAGAAAGCCGAGAGGCGCTAGCAGCCGGCCGCGTGTCACGTCCTCGGCAATGAGATGCCACGGTACGATTGCCGCACCGAGACCATTCAACGCCGCCTCGATGGTCAGATGATAATGGTCGAACGTTCGGATCGCGCCGGCATTGTCCTGCCGAGGCTCACCGGCGAGGCGCGCCCAATCTTGCCAGATCTGGCTGCGCGTCTGGGTCTCCAGGCGCGGCAACCCCGCCACATCGGCGATCGATGGCGCAACGACCATGCCGATTTTTTCGTGAAACAGCAGGCTGGCATTTTCCGGGGTCGGCGCGTCCGGCGGCACCACCAGGATCTGCGCATCGACTGGGGTGCGGACCGGCCTGTCGTCGGTGGCGAGGCGCACATCATAGCGCGGATATCGTGCGGCGAAATCATGCAGGCGGGGGATGAGCCAGCGCATCGCGAAAGTGCTGAGGCACCCCACATCCAGTATCGCGTCATCACTCTTGGCAATGATGCGCAGCGCGTCCTCCATCTGGTCGAAGGCGGCGGTGAGCGCGAAGCCGAAGACGCGGCCTTCCGCTGTCAACGTCGGACGATTGCGCGACCCCTCGAAAAGCGGCGTTCCAATAAGTACTTCGAGATGGCTGACATGGCGGCTGACCGCCCCATGCGTCACCGCGAGCTCCTCGGCTGCGGCGGTCAGCTGCCCATGGCGCGCGGCGGCTTCAAAAGCGCGCAGGGCCGCGAGGGGCAGGTTTCTTTGAAGTCTCATTGTGACTAGAGCTCACAACGAAACGGCCAAGGTGTCAATATGTACGGCGACGGCACTGTGATAATTCAGCCAGCATTGCAACGTGTCAGGTTGAGCCATGCCCTTCGTCAGAACCGCCGTCCCCTTCGGAATGGATTCCGCGCGCAGGCATCATATCGTTGAGGGCATTCATGACGCCCTGGTCGACAGCATCGGCATGCCCAGGGACGAGTTGTTCAACCTCGTCAACGAGTATCGCGATCAGGACTTCTTCTTCGACCGTGGCTTTAATGGCATTGCCCGTTCCGACGCGCTGATCGTAGTCGAGATCACCATGCGGCGGGGCAGGAGCGATGCGATGAAGCGGGCGCTCTATGCCGCAATTGTGCAAAATCTCGAAGCCCGGGCGGCCGTCTCCCCGAAGGACGTCTTCATCTTCGCCCATGAGAACGACTACTCGGACTGGAGTGTGGGCAACGGCGTTTTCGCCATGGCCCTGGCGCAGCAGCGCGGAGCCGACGGCTAAGCGTCAATGCAGTGCAGCACCGCTCTATCAACACCCTCGATGCCACGCCGGCCTTGTGCCGGGGCCCATCTCGAGATCAGGCCGCCGCCCTCAGAACCAGATCTCCGGTTCGTGCAAAATCTGCAGATTCTCCGCTGCTTCGCCATTAATCCGTCGGAGCAGCAGTTCGCCCATCTGCTTGCCGGCGAGCGCGGTGTCCTCGAAGATCGCGTCGACCTTGGGCCGCACCTGGCTGAAGATGCCGGAAGTCTGCTTCACCACCATCTGCACGTTATTGCCGATCTGACGGCCGGCATCGGTGATGCCCGCCATGATCGATAGGGCAGCGGCGTCGCCGGTGCAGATGAAGCCGTCCGGCGCGTCGGGCTCGGCGATCCGCCGCATGATGGCAAGGCGGATTTCGTCGGCGGTGTTGTCGAGCGTGGCGCCGTCGATGATCTCGTAAGCGAGCCCGGTCTCGTTGATCGCCGCCATGAAGCCGTCGCGCAGGTGATAGCCGAAGCTGAAACGGTCGGGCGGCAGGATGATCGTCACCTTGCGGCAGCCCTTGGCCTTGAGCCGCATCACCGCGTGATGGGCGAAGGCATAGTTGTCGTAGTCGACATAGGGGTGCGGTGACGGGAACGCCGTGCGCCCGTGCGAGACGAACGGAAAGTTCTCCTCCATCAGCAGCTTCACCCGGTCGTCGTCCGGCTCGGTGCGCGAGAAGATCACCCCATCGGCCGCCTTGTTGCGAAGGATGTAGAGGATCGGGTCGAGCGGCGAGGCATTGGCGTAGGTCGGCGTGATAACGAGGTGGTAGGGCGTGCCGCGCAGCGCCGCCGTCAGCCCCGAGACCATCGACTGGCCGAAGCCGAGGATTTCGTCGTGCGGATCGAGGATCAGGCCAATGACGTGGGTGCGCCCGGTCTTCAGCCGCAGGGCCGTGCGGTCGGGGACGTAGCCGATTTCGGCCGCGATCTTCTGCACCCGGACGCGGGTTTCCTCCGACAGTTCCGGCGCATTGTTGAGCGCACGCGAAATCGTGGTGATGGCGAGGCCGGTCATCTCTGCAATGGTGCGCAAGGTGGGCTTGCCGCCCGGCTTGATGGCGCCGTCAACGCCAAGAGGGCGACGACCTTTGGCGCGCTTCTTGTCGCGCGTTTCCGTATCGGCCAACGATGTCCTCCCTCGAGCGGATGATGCCTTCTTGCGAGGCATATTGGGTGAGCGGCGATGCTCCCCAGATCCGCTCAGGCGTAGCTCAACAGATTATGCAATCGATTTCAAGGCAGGAAGCCCAAGGCTTCCATCACGCTGGCATACTTTGGTAGCAACCGTTGCGGCGGCCATGACGACGCGCCGAGCTTTTCGTCCGATCAAATCTAACGGGCAGGAAATTTCACTTTGATGCTAGCGGTTTGGAACGCGCCGGGCTGGCGAAACGGCCGTGGCCCGCCTATGTTTGCGAGATCGACGACGAAAGCCGGATAGACCTGCGGCAGCCGACGCCGTATAACCACCAGATGGCGGACTCAGGTTCGCCACAGAAAAGCTGCGGGCGACGAGCTATTCTCGCCCTCATTGGAATCACCCAGGCCGATGGCCGCCGGAAGGAGACGAACATGCACATCGCAATTCGCACCACTCTCCAAACCGGGCTTATTGGTAAATGGGTAGATCGCTCCAACGGGTGTTACCGACCCCAACGAATGTGACCTCTGTCACCCATTCGTCTCACAGTTCAGGTAACACCCCGGCCGTCCCTAGAGACGTGCCGATGGAGGTCATTCCATGCAGCATGCCCCGTTCGAAAAGCCACATAGCGCCAAGCCCATAGCCGTCGATGTCGATGGCGAGCCGAAGGGTGTTCTGGTTGCGCTCGATGCAGGTTTCCGCTTCCTCGCCGTCAAGTTCGACGCGTTCGGAGTGGATGGCCAGATCTTCGAGAGCATCGAAGCTGCCGAGGCGGCAGTGCGCGATGCACTACGTCCCGAAGCATGACAAAGGGTCCCCGCTAGAGGCGCTTAGGTCATGATCTTCTGCCAGTCCAACGCATATCCGGCAGCAGCCGCATCGCCCTCAACCAGCGCCGCGGGCTGCCCATCGGCAAGCGGCCGATCCATCCGCGCCAGCAAGCCTGCTCCGATCGACGTGCCGGTCGCACTCCGCTTCACCGGCTCCACCGGACGCCCGGTCGCCGCCGCCAGCATCCGCAGATAGAGCGCGTTGCCGGCGAACGGGCCCTCGACCACGGTGTGGTTCTCGGCGCCGGTCAGGTCAAGGCATTCGGCGGTCATCATCGCCAGGTAGAACGAGGTGGCGACGTAGACCTCGTCATCGCTCAACTGGTCGCGCGGCACGGTCCACTGCGCCTGCCGGTTGGGGAACGGGCCCGAGCCCTGCACCACTGACGGGGTGAGGGTGATGCGCTCGCGGAGCACCCGCTCGATTGCTTCGGCTGAGGGTTCGCGCGGCGTCGTCAGCATCTCGAACTCTCGGCCGCCCATGAAGCGCGATGAAGGCACCGGACGGCCCAGCGCATCGATATTGGCGAGGCAATCGCGGGCCGGATCGAGGTGGTCGATATCGCCGCCGGGCGACGCCACGATCACCCAGGTGCCGGTGGAGACGAGGCCGAAGGGCGGGTCGCGCTCGAGCAGGTGCGGCAGCAGCGAAGCGTTGGAATCGTGGATGCCGGAATAGACCGGCAGCGGGCGCTTCAGTCCCAGCGCGGCGGTCACCGCAGGGAGGGTGACGCCGAGGACATCGGAGGCGGGGCGGACTTCGGGGAACTTGTCGAGCCAGCCCTGTTTCATCACCAGCGAGGAATAGAGGTCGGTGGTGAAATCCCACAGGTCGGTGTGGCAACCGAGCGAGGTGATCTCGGCGGCGGCGACGCCGGTGAGGCGGAACGACCAATACTGCGGATAGGGCAGGATCCACTTGGTTCGGGCGAATTCGGCTGGAAACGCATGGGCTTGCCAGAACAGCTGGGCCCCGAGGTTGAGCCCCCCAGGCAGCCGCGGGGTGAAGCTCTCGGAGAAATTCGGCCGGACCCGGTCGTACTCGGCCCAGAATTGGTCGGGGCCGGCGAACTCGTAGTCGAGCACCGGGAGGGCCAGCTCGCCATCGGCATCGATCAGCGCGGCGGAGGCACCGTGCGTAGTGACACTGAGGGCGTCGAACGGGATCTCGGCGTTCAGTTCGCGCAACGCGCCAATGACGAAATCCCAGAGCCCGTCGATGTCGAAATGCGGATACTTCCCATCGCGGAGCACGGAATTGGGCCGCTTGCGCACGGCGATCTCGGTGCGGGTGTCGAGATCGACGATAGCCACTTTTGCATTGGACTTGCCAATGTCGATGACCCCGACCTTGTGACAGGTCACTTGCGAATTATCCGGTAGACGATGGGGAGGGCGATCACCACGATAAGCAGCAGTCCGATGAAGATCGACATGACGATTCCGGGGACATTCAAGAGCCCCAGGCCGAACGTTACAAGCCCCATGATGAACGCGGCGATCACCACGCCGATGATCGAGCCGGCGCCGCCGAGGATGGAGACACCGCCGAGCACTACCATGGTGATGACCTCGAGTTCCCAGCCCTGGGCAATCGACGGGCGTGTCGAACCGAGCCGGCTGGTGAGCAGTACCGAGGCGATGCCGGCCATCAGCCCGGTCAGGCAGAACAGCACGAACTTGATGCGCTCGACGCGGACGCCGGAGAACTGCGCGGCGGTGGCGTTGTTGCCGATGACGAAGATGCGGCGCCCGAAGCTCGTCCGGTGCAGCACGACGTAGTAGATGGCGGCCGCGGCGAGGAAGAGCACGAACTCGAACGACACCACCCACCAGACATAGCCCTGGCCGAAGAAGGCGAAGCTTGCGGGGTAGCCCTTGAAGGCCTGGTCGCCCAGGACGATGAAGCTGATGCCGCGGAACAGACTCATCGTGCCGATGGTGACGACGATCGAGGGCAGCCCTAGGCGGGTAACGAGGAAGCCGTTGAAGGCGCCGCAGATCAGCCCCGTGCCGATGCCGATGGCGACCAGCCCCGGCGTATCGACGCCGAATTGCAGCGCGAAGCCCATGGCGGTCGAGGCCAGCGCGATGATCGCAGCGACCGAAAGATCGATCTCGCCCGAGATGATCAGCAGCGCCATGGCGAGCGCGATCAGCGCCTTCTCGGTGAAGTTGAAGGTCGCGTCGCTGAGCGACCAGGGCGAGAGGAAATAGGGCGAGGCCAGCGAGTTGGCGATGAAGATCGCCAGGGCGACCACCAGCAGCAGGCTCGGCCAGCTGAACAGCGCCGAACGCAGCGGGTTATCGAGCCGGTCGGGGATGTGGCGCGTGGCCGGGGTCTGGTCGTTCATGGTGCGACGGCCTCCGCCCGCTTGAGGATGATGCGGCCGGTCTTCTTGCCGGCGCGGGCGTTGAGGACGACGGCGAGGATGATCGCGGCGCCGGAAATGGCCATCTGCCAGAACGGCGAGACGCCGATCACCGGCAAAGCCGAGTTGATGACGCCGAGGAACAGCGCGCCGAGCAGCGCGCTGCCCACCGTGCCGACGCCGCCGGCGATCGAAACGCCGCCGATGACACAGGCAGCAATCACCTGCAGCTCGTAGCCCACCGCCGTCTCGGACGAGGCGATGACGTAGCGCGACACCCAGAGATAACCGCAAAGCCCGGCGACGAGCCCGGAAATGCAGAAGGCGATGAACTTGGTGCGGCCCACATTGATGCCGGCATAGACCGAGGCCGTCGGGTTGACGCCGATGGCATAGATCGAGCGGCCGATCGGGGTGCGGGTCATCACCACGTAGAACACTGCGGCGATGACGATGGCGAACCAGCTGAGCAGCGGCAGGCCGACGAGCTCAATGCGGGTGATTGAAATGAAGTCGGGCGTCATCTCGGCGGCGTTCACCCACTGGCCACTGGCGACGAGGAAGGTGGTGCCGCGATAGATGGTGAGGGTGCCCAAAGTCACGACGATTGCCGGGATATCGAGCTTCCAGACGAGGAAGCCGTTGATGGCGCCGAGTGCCAGCCCGATCAGTGGCGCGGCGAGGATCAACAACGGCACCGGGATCCAGGGCATGGTGGAGTTCAGCAGCGCGATCACCATGCCCGAGAGCGCCACGTTGGCGGCGATCGACAGGTCGATCGAGCGGGTCAGGATCACCACCATCTGGCCGAGCGCCAGGATCATCAGGATAGCGGTGTTGTTGAAGATGTCAGCGAGATTGGCCGGAGCGGCGAAGCTCGGTGCGCGGGTGGCGATGGCGCCGATCATCACCGCGATGCCGAGGGCGAGCCAGAGCTCGCGTGTTCGGAACAGCCGGCGCGGCGCGAGCGCAAAAGAACTCCGGTTCATGCCGCCACCTCATGGGCGCCGATGGCACGCTTGACCAGCGCGTCGGCGGTCAATCCCTTATTGTCGAGAATGGCGTCGATCCGCCCGGCGCGCATCACCACGATGCGGTCGGACATGCCCATCACCTCGGGCAGTTCGGACGACACCAGGATCACCGCGAGCCCCTCGGCCACCAGCTCGGCCATAAAGGCGTGGACGGCGGCCTTGGAGCCGATGTCGATGCCCTTGGTCGGCTCATCGAGGATGATCACCTTGGGCTGGGTGGCGAGCCATTTGGCGATCACCACCTTCTGCTGGTTGCCGCCTGATAGAGTGCCGGCATTCTGGCTGAGCGAGGCGGCGCGGAGGTCGAGCCGCTCGGTGTATTTCCGGGTCAGCGCGAACTCCTCCGCCATCTGCAGGAAGCCCTGGCGCGAGGTCTTCCTGAGGGACGGCAGGGAGACGTTCTGGACGATCGGCAGGTCGACCACCACGCCCTGCTTGCCGCGTTCCTCGGGCACATAGACGATACCCGCTTCGATGGCGTCGGCCGGCGAGTGCGGATCGAACGGCGCGCCGTCGAGGGTCATGGCGCCGCGCGAGGTGCGCGTCAGCCCGAAGATCGCCTGCATCACCTCGGAGCGGCCGGCGCCGACGAGGCCATAGAAACCGAGGATCTCGCCGCGGCGCAGCTCGAAGCCGATATCGTCGAATTCGGTGGGATGGCTCAGGCCATCGAGCTTCAGCACGGTCTCGCCGATGGTTGGCGCGCGCTCGGGGAAGATGTGATCGACCGAGCGGCCGACCATCATGCGGATGATGTCGTTCTGCGGCGTTTCGTTGATCAGTCCCTTGCCGATCATTTCGCCGTCACGGAACACCGCGAAGCGGTCGGCGATGCGGTAGATCTCGTCGAACTTGTGGCTGATGAACAGCACCGCCTTGCCGTCTTCCTTCAAGAGTTCGATCAGGACGAACAGGTCCTCGATCTCCTTATGGGAGAGCGCCGCTGTCGGCTCGTCCATGATCACCACTTCGGCGTCGATCGACATGGCGCGAGCGACGGCGACGAGGTGCTTGTTGGCAATCGACAGGTCGCGCAGCCGGGTCTCGGCGCCGATGTGGCTGGCGCCCATGTCGGCGAGCACCTGGCGGGCGTTCTTCCGCATCAGCGTCCAGTCGATGGTGCCGAAGCGAGTCTTGGGCGCGTGGCCCAGGTAGATGTTCTCGGCCACCGCGAGGTCGTCGAACAGCACGGTTTCCTGGTGGATGGCGGTGATGCCGAGCTCGAACGCCTTGTGGGCGGAGCTGAGGGTCACGGGCTTCCCGTCGAGCACGATCTCGCCGGCGTCGGGCTGGTAGATGCCGGTGAGGACCTTCACCAGGGTGGACTTGCCGGCGCCGTTCTCGCCGATCAGCGCGGTAACCTGGCCGGGATAGAGCTCGAGGCTAACCTCGTGCAGCGCCCGCACGCCGGGGAAGGACTTGGTGACGCCGGAGAGGGTGAGCTTGGGTTCGGGCATGCTGGGCATTGTACTCTTTGCCAACCCATTCACCGATGTCATCCCGGCGCAGGCCGGGATCCAGCCTGAGATATGGCTGTCGGCGTGGGTGGTGAGACCTCAGGATGGCCCCCGGCCTGCGCCGGGGTGACACCGTGGGTGTGGAAACAGAAGCCCGGCAGCGCGAGCGCCGCCGGGCCGGGTCAGCGACCTCAGTAGATCTTCGAGAACTCTTCGATGTTCGACTTGTTGAACTCGAACGGTGCGGCCATGGCGGCCGAGTTGGTGTCGTCCAGCGTGATCGAGCCGACGCGGCCGATCGAGATAGTGGCGCCCGGCTTGGCTTCGACCTTCTTGGTCGCGAGCTGGTAGGCGATCTGCACGGCCGAGTAGCCGAGGTCGATCGGGTTCCACAGCGCCACGGCCTGCGAAGCGCCGTTGTCGATGAACTGCTTGAACTCGGACGGCAGCGCGAGGCCGGTGACGTTGATCTTGCCGATCAGGTTGTCATCGGTCACCACCTGCGCGGCGGCAACGACGCCGACGGTGGTCGGTGCGATGATCGCCTTGAGGTTCGGGTAGGAGGCGATCAGGCCCTTGGCTTCGTTGGTGGATTTCACCGAGTCGTCATCGCCGTAGACCGTGGCGACGATGTTGAGCTTGGGGAACTTCTCGGGCTGCACCTTCTTGGCCGCTTCGATCCAGGCGTTCTGGTTCGTGGCAGTCGAGGAGGCCGAGAGGATCGCGACGTCGCCGCCATCCGGTAGGTAGTCGGCAGCGAGCTTCAGGATGGTCTCGCCGATCAGGTTGGTGTCGGACGGGTTGAGGTGAACCTGGCGGCCTTCGGCGGCAACGCCCGAGTCCCAGCTGATCACGGTGATGCCGCGTTCCATCGCCTTCTTCAGGGCGGGAACCAGCGCATCCGGATCGTTGGCCGAAATCGCGATGGCGTTGACGTTCTGGGCGATCAGCGAGTTGATGATTTCGATCTGGCCTTCGGCGGTTGCCGTGGTCGGGCCGGTATAGATCACCTCGACGTCGCCGAGTTCCTTGGCGGCTTCCTGCGCGCCCTTGTTGGCGGCATCGAAGAAGCCGTTGCCGAGCGACTTGACGACCAGCGCAATCTTGGTCTGGGCGAGCGCGGCGGGGGCCGACAGCATCACTGCGGTCAGCGCCGTGGCGACGGCCAGTTTCTTCAATAGGCTCATGATTTCCTCCCTGAGCGGTTGTTAGTCGTTATTGCCAGCCGGTCAGGCGACCGATTGGGATTTGTTGATCTCGGCGGTTTCCACGGCAGCATCGACCACAGTAAGGCCGACGCCGGCTTTCTCCAGCATGGTGCGATCCTCGTCGCGGATGCCGCCATCGGTGATGACCATGGTGATGCGATCGAGCCCGCAAAGGATCAGGCTGGAGCGCCCCTCGAACTTCGAGGAGTCCGCCAGAACGATCAGCTCTTCCGCCTGCCCGATCAGCGCCAGTTCGGACTGCACCACCATCGGGTCGGCTTCCATCAGGCCGTGCTGGCCGAGGCCCTGGCAGCCGATGAACATGCGCTTGGCGTAAAAGTGCGAGGCCACCACGCCGCCGAACGGCGAGAGGATGACGTTCTGCTCGCGATAGACGGTGCCGCCCGGAATGACGACGCTGTTGCGCGAATTGTGCAGCAGGTGCTCGGCGATACCGAAGCTGTTGGTGAACACCGAAAGCCGGCGGCCCGTCAGGTAGTGCACCATCTGATAGGTGGTGGTGCCGCCATTGATGATAATCGGCTCGCCGTCCTTGCAGAGGTCGGCGGCGGCGCGGGCGATGGCGCGCTTGGCGCCGATGTTGATCGTTTCGTTGACGGAGAAGGGACGGCCCATCAGGCTGCCCTGTTCGGGCGGGTTGATGGCCTCGGCGCCGCCACGCACACGGCGCAGCCGGCCCTGCACGTGCAGGGCTGCGATATCGCGGCGAATGGTGGCTTCCGACGTGCCGGTGATATCCACCAGATCGGCCACCGTCGCCAGTGGGCGCGCCTGGACCGCGGCCAGAATGACCCTGTGTCGCTCGGTTTCGTGCAAAGTCTTCTCCCTTACTGCCTCAATTTCACCAAAACCCGTCAGTGTCAATCATTGTGCGGCAGAGAGTGCGACTTTCGGCCCAACTCTGATTGTTATTGAGTGTTTCTGATTGACAGCGTCGGCCCTTCGGAGGCATGTCCGATACCAAATCAGGACCAATGCCTACGGGAGGAATATCATGTCGGGGACCGCGCCAGCGCGCCTGCAAAACCTTTGGGACGATGCCAAGGCAGCAGGGATGACCGAGCCGGAACGGCTGGTCTACCGCTCCAACATTCTCGGCTCGGACAAGCGCGTCACCAACTATGGCGGCGGCAACACCTCGTCGAAGATCTTCCAGAAGGACCCGCTGACCGGCCAGGACGTGGAAGTGCTGTGGGTGAAGGGCTCGGGCGGCGACTCGGCCTCGATCAAGCTCGACGGCTTCTCGACGCTCTATATGGACAAGCTCCGCGCGCTGAAGGGTCTCTATCGCGGGCTCGCGCACGAGGACGAGATGGTCGGCTACCTGCCGCACGCGACGTTCAACCTGAACCCGCGCGCCGCCTCGATCGACACGCCGCTGCACGCCTATGTGCCGCACGCCTTCGTCGACCACATGCACCCCGACGCGATCATCGCGATCGCGGCGAGCAAGGATAGCAAGGCGCTGACCAAGGAGATTTTCGGCGACGAGATCGGCTGGCTGCCGTGGAAGCGGCCGGGCTTCGAGCTCGGGCTGTGGCTGGAAAAGTTCTGCCTCGAGAACCCCGGCGCAAAGGGCGTGATCCTCGAGAGCCACGGGCTGTTCACCTGGGGCGACACGCCCAAGGAGTGCTACGAGCAGACCATCGACACCATCAACAAGGCGATCGCCTGGTTCGAAGGAAAGACCGCGGGCAAGGCGGCCTTCGGCGGCCAGGTGGTGGCTCCGCTGCCGGCGGCTGAGCGCCGGGTGATCGCAGCGCGGCTGATGCCGAAGATACGCGGGCTGATCTCCAACGAGTTCAAGATGCTCGGGCATTTTGACGACAGCGCCGCGGTGCTGGAGTTCGTCGGCTCGAAGGACCTGAAGCCGCTGGCGGCACTCGGCACCTCGTGCCCCGACCATTTCCTCCGCACCAAGATCCGGCCGCTGGTGATAGAATTCGATCCGGCACAGCCCGATATCGACGCGGTGGTGGCCGGGCTCGAGAAGGCGACGGCGGATTACCGCGCCGACTACGAGGGCTACTACAACCGCTGCAAGCACCCAGACAGCCCTGATATCCGCGATGCCAACGCCGTGGTCTACCTGATGCCGGGCGTCGGCATGTTCACCTTCGCCAAGGACAAGGCGACGGCCCGCATCTCGGGTGAGTTCTACGTCAACGCCATCAACGTGATGCGGGGAGCATCTGCGGTATCCACGTACCAGGGGTTGAGCGAGCAGGAAGCGTTCGACATCGAGTACTGGCTGCTCGAGGAGGCGAAGCTCTCCCGCATGCCGAAGCCGAAGTCGCTGGCCGGCCACATTGCGCTGGTCACCGGCGGCGCCGGCGGCATCGGCAAGGCGACGGCGGTGCGGCTGCTGCGCGAGGGCGCGTGCGTGGTGCTCGCCGATATCGACGAGACGGCGCTGGCTGCAGCCAACGACGAACTCGCCAAGGTGTTCGGCAAGGACGTGGTCCGGCCGGTCAACCTCAACGTCACCAAGGAAGAGGCGGTGATCTCGGGCTTCGCCTACACCGCGGTGGAGTTCGGCGGCATCGACATTCTCGTGTCCAATGCCGGGCTCGCCTCCTCCGCGCCGATCGAGGAGACCTCGCTCGAGCTGTGGAACAAGAACATGGACATCCTGTCGACGGGGTATTTCCTCGTCAGCCGGGAAGCCTTCCGCATGTTCCGGGCGCAGAAGCTCGGCGGCAACGTGGTGTTCGTGGCCAGCAAGAACGGGCTCGCCGCGTCGCCGAATGCCGCGGCCTATTGCACGGCCAAGGCCGCCGAAATCCACCTCGCCCGCTGCCTCGCGCTGGAAGGCGCGGCCGAGCAGATCCGCGTCAATGTG
The DNA here is from genome assembly GCF_056402875.1 of Devosia sp. P3_B2. Taxonomy (NCBI): domain Bacteria; kingdom Pseudomonadati; phylum Pseudomonadota; class Alphaproteobacteria; order Hyphomicrobiales; family Devosiaceae; genus Devosia; species Devosia sp. P3_B2. Next base: position 17,658 of record NZ_JBFUGO010000013.1, read on the forward strand.
GTGAACCCCGATGCCGTGCTGCGCGGCTCGAAGATCTGGGCTGGCGAATGGCTGGAACAGCGCGCCTCGACTTACAAGACCGACAAGGAGGGGCTCGAGGAAATGTATCGCCAGCGCTCCATGCTCAAGCTGAGCGTGTTCCCCGAGGACATCGCCGAGGCGATCTACTTCTTCGCCTCCGAGATGTCGGCCAAATCCACCGGCAACATCATCAACGTCGACGCGGGCAACGCGCAGAGCTTTACGCGGTAAGCGAGAAAGGCCCCCTCACCCGGCGCTGACGCGCCGACCTCTCCCCCAAAGGGAGAGGTGTGATGGGGCGAGATCGTGCCTTCGCATTACCTCTCTCCCTCTGCGGGAGAGGTCGCCGCAAAGCGGCGGGTGAGGGGGCCTTTTGAACTGAGGGGAGAGAACATGACCGACCAACTCATCGACCAGTCCGTGGTCGACCAGACCAATGACGCCAACCGCAAAGCGCTGGGTTCCGACTACGCGCATCTGGGCGAGCAGCTCAGCCGGCGCGGCATCGATATCGACGCGGTGCTGAAGAAGGTCTCGGCCTACACCGTCGCCGTTCCCTCCTGGGGCGTCGGCACCGGCGGCACGCGCTTTGCAAAATTCCCCGGCGAGGGCGAGCCGCGCGACATCTTCGACAAGCTCGAGGACTGCTCGGTGATCAACCAGCTGACGCGCGCCACGCCGAATGTCTCGCTGCACATTCCGTGGGACAAGGCCGATGCGAACCGACTGAAGCAGGCGGCAAGCCGTTTCGGGCTGGGGTTCGATGCGATGAACTCCAACACCTTCTCGGATGCGCCGGGCCAGAAGCACTCGTACCGCTACGGCTCGCTCGCCAACTACGCCAAGGAAACGCGGCAGCAGGCGATCGAGCACAATCTCGAGTGCATCGAAATCGGCAAGACCATTGGGTCGAAGGCGCTGACGGTGTGGATCGGCGACGGCTCGAACTTCCCCGGCCAGGTGAACTTCACCAGGGTGTTCGAGTACTATCTCGACGCCATGAAGGCGATCTACGCCGACCTGCCGGCTGACTGGAAGCTCTTCACCGAGCACAAGATGTACGAGCCGGCGTTCTACTCGACCGTGGTGCAGGACTGGGGCACCAACTACCTGATCGCCACTGAACTCGGCGACCAGGCGCAGTGTCTCGTCGACCTCGGGCACCATGCGCCGAACGTCAACATCGAGATGATCGTCGCCCGGCTGATCCAGTTCAAGAAGCTCGGCGGCTTCCACTTCAACGATTCGAAATACGGCGACGACGACCTCGATACCGGCTCGATCGACCCCTACCGGCTGTTTCTGGTGTTCAACGAGCTGGTCGACGCCGAGCTGCGCAACACCGAGGGCTTCGAGCCGGCGCACATGCTGGACCAGAGCCACAACGTCACTGACCCGATCGAGTCGCTGATCCGCTCAGCCAACGAAGTGCGCCGCGCCTATGCGCTGGCGCTGCTGGTCGACCGCAAGGCGCTCGAAGGCTTCCAGGAAAGCAATGATGCGCTGATGGCGTCGGAAACGCTGAAGACGGCGTTCCGCACCGATGTCGAACCGATCCTCGCCAAGGCCCGTCTCGATGCGAACGGGGCGATCGACCCGATCGCGGCTTATCGCAGGGCTGGGTATCGCCAGCGCGTCGCGGCCGTCCGCCCGGCGGTTGCTGCGGGTGGCGGCGGCATCGTCTAGTTCGACCACCTCGAAAAGCAAAGGCCCGCCGGTTGGCGGGCCTTTTTCGTTGCAGCGCAGGACCGGGTCAGTCCCGCGCGTACATCACAATGCCGGCGTGATAGAGCACGCCGCCCATGAAATCGCCATCGGCCGAGAAGCCGGTGTCGTCGCGATACTCGATGTGGTCGCCCTCGATACGATAGTCGCCCTGATAGGCGACCTCGAGATGGCCGCGGGCTTCGATGTAGCGGCCATTGGGCAGGAGCGCCTGGCGGATCTCGCCGTCCTCGGTGACCCACAGCCCGATGTAGTCGTGCTTGGTGTGCATCTGTGAAACTCCATAAGCGGTGGCGGTGTGCCGGCCTGCCTGTGGCAGGCCGAAGGTGATGCCTGCGACCAGTGCAAGCGCGGCGATCAGCACCGCGCCGGCGAACGTCGCGACGATCCGGCGCCTAGCCATTCATGCTCCGCCGCTCGCGGCGGGGCCGCCGCGGCGTCGCGTTCACCTGCTTCAGAAGCTTGTTGGTGATGGCGAGGATGGCCGCGGGCTGCAGGGTCCGGGCGATGTTGGAAAGATCGATGTTCATTTTGGGGTCCTCGCTTTCTGCCGCCGATGTTCGTCCATCCGCGGTGACAGCTATATCGCTCACGGGAGCCCCGGAGCGGTAGACCGATCCTCCAGAGTGATTGCACAATCCTCCAAAACATCGTGATCGATGGTGACTCGTGCACGCGAAGTGCTATGTAACTCGCACGCAGAATGAAGGAATTGGTCATGGATCGCATGGACGAACTCAAAGCGGCGATTGCACAGTTCGCAACGTCAGATGGTATTCAGGCAACGCCGATCGAAGGCATGTCACTGGTGCGGATCTCGCATCCGTCCGAGCCGATGCATGCCGTGCACCACCCGGCGCTGTGCATCGTGGCGCAGGGGCGAAAGCGCGTCATCGCCGGTGATCGGGTGATGAATTACGACGCGTCGAACTTCCTCGTCGTCTCGGTCGATACGCCGGTGATCGGCCAGGTGGTCGAAGCGACGCCGGAGGAGCCGTACCTCTGCGTGAAGCTGGAACTCGATGCCGCCGAGATCGGCGCGCTGCTGATCGAGGTCGGCGGCGTGACCGCAGCCGCGGCAGCCGACGCCGAGCCGAGCGTCACGGTCAGCCCGATCATGCCCGAACTGCTCGATGCCGCCATCCGGCTGGTGAAGCTGCTCGAGCGGCCGCAGGACCTCGCGGTGCTCGGCCCGATGATCAAGCGCGAGATTCTCTACCGACTGCTGCGCTCCGACCAGGCGACCAAGCTGCAGCAGATCGCGCTGGCTGAGAGCCGGCTGCAGCAGGTCAATCGCGCCATCGGCTGGATCAAGTCCAACTTCCGCGACAGCTTTGCCATCGAGACGGTGGCCATCGAGGCGCGGATGAGCCCCTCGGCGCTGCATTTCCATTTCAAGGCGGTAACGGCGATGAGCCCGCTGCAGTACCAGAAGCAGCTGCGGCTGCAGGAAGCGCGTCGGCTGATGCTGTCGGAAGCGCTCGACGCAGCGACCGCCGGCCACCGCGTCGGCTATGACAGCCCCAGCCAGTTCAGCCGCGAGTACGCCCGCACCTTCGGCGCGCCACCGCTGCGGGATGTGGCGCGCCTGAAGGCCGGCGACCTACTCTCGGCCGGCTGACCGTCTAGCCGGCGAGTGCCACCCTCCGCTTGAGGACGAACCCCGAAAGGAGCAGCGCCAGCAACGTTGCGCCGACCGGCACCGCCAGCGCCAGCCGGATCGCCTCGAGTTCGGCGGCGGGTCCTTAACTGCTGCGCGCCCTCGACGGCATCAGCCATCGCATGCTGGCAGCCACGCTGCGGCAGCTCGAGCGCGACGCTGTTCCAGACGCTATTGAAGCTCGCTGAACGGACCGAGGCCAACCAGTCGGTCATCGAGCACTCGCGCGCCCGTTTCGACGCGGTCGCCGCCGAGCGGTGAATGTGGTCGGCCTCGATGACCTCATGTCCTGCGAGTTGTCACCGCGCCGCAACACAGCTTAAGCGGCCTGCTTAAGCCCACATAAACCGGCCACATTTAACTTGGATAGCCAAGGGGACCGCGCTGGCCGAAGACCCAGAATTTCGGGTTGGCTTGGGCTTGGCGAGACGGTCGGATCGCCCCATGGCGTCCGCATGCTGCCCCTCGACAGGGAACCGGCTGCCGGACACTCGCCATGCGCAAAAAGAATGCCGGGGCCCTGTACATGGATTTCCACGTTTCGCCTGATGATCGCGTCGGCGCCACGCCCAAGAAGGGCACGCGTTCGGAGCGAACTGCACCGGCGAAGAAAGCCGCACGCGGCGCCCGGATCGAACCCGGCTTTGGCGACGGCGACATTCGCGTCGACGACGAGCGCCAGGAGCGCGCTCCGCGCGGCAAGGCCCCGCGCGGACGTGCGCCGAAGGCCAAGAAGACCCGTGGCGGCCGGCGCGAGCGGCGGCCGCTTACGCTGTTCGGCGTCATTTGGAAGCTCATCTCCTGGCTCTTCATCCTCGGCATCTGGGGCGCCCTCGCCCTGGGCGCAGTGGTGGTCTACTACGCGGTGCAGCTGCCCTCGTCCGACACCTGGAAGGTGCCCGACCGCGCCGCCAATATCCGCATCGTCGCGGCCAACGGCCAGCTGATCTCGAACCGCGGCAAGACCGGCGGCGAAGCGGTGTCGCTGCGCGAGCTGCCCTATTATGTGCCGGCGGCGTTCGTCGCCATCGAGGACCGGCGCTTCTACGACCATTTCGGCATCGACGTGGTCGGCCTTGTCTCCGTGGCGCTCGAAAGCGTCCAGGCCGGTGAAGTCACCCGCGGCGCCTCCACCATCACCCAGCAGGTGGCCAAGAACCTCTTTCTCACCCCCGACCAGACGCTGGGCCGCAAGGTGCAGGAAGCGCTGCTCGCCGTCTGGCTTGAGCAGAACTACTCCAAGGACGACATCCTCGAGCTCTACCTCAACCGCATGTTCTTCGGCCACGAGTCCTACGGCATCGAGGCGGCGTCGCAGCGCTATTTCGGCAAATCGGCGCGCAACCTGTCGCTAGGCGAAGCGGCGATACTCGCCGGCTCGCTGCAGGCGCCGTCGCGACTCAACCCGCAGGGCAATTCCGACGCGGTGAAGACCCGCCAGGGCCTGGTGCTCGCCGCCATGGCCAAGGAAGGCTACATCACGACGGCCGAGAGCAAGGCCGCCGCGATCGACCCCAACCAGACTGTGCGCACCAAGGTGGTGGGCGGCGAATCCTACGTCGCCGACTGGGTCGAGAGCCTTATGACCGCCTATCTGGGCGAAGTGAAACAGGACGTGATCGTTCACACCACGATCAACTGGGACCTCCAGAAGGAAGCAGAATTCGTGGTGAAGGAAGCCGTGGCCAACCACGGCGCCGAGATGAAGTTCACCCAGGGCGCCCTGGTGGCCATGGACGTCGATGGCTCAGTGCGTGCGCTGGTCGGCGGCGTCGACTACCAGCAGAGCCAGTTCAACCGCGCCGTCACCGCGCGCCGCCAGCCGGGCTCAACCTTCAAACCGTTCGTCTACCTGGCCGGCATGGAGAAGGGCTATACGCCCGACACCATCGCCACCGACGGCCCGGTCGATATCGGCGGGTGGAAGCCGGAGAATGCCGACGGCAAGTATGGCGGCGACATGACCCTGCGCCAGGCGCTGGCGCTGTCGCGCAATACCGTCTCGGCGCTACTCGCCAACGATGTCGGCCCCGACAAGGTGGTTGAAGCTGCCATGCGCATGGGCATCTCCTCGCCGCTGCAGGCCGTGCCCTCGATCGCGCTCGGCACGCAGGAAGTCTCGCTGCTCGAACTCACGGCGGCCTATGCGCCGTTCGCCAATGGTGGCATCGGCGTCATCGCCAACGTCATCACCCGCATCGAAACGGCAGACGGCAAGGTGCTGTATGACGCTGTCGCCGCCGGTCCGGGACGGGTGATCGAGCCCAACATCGTCGCTGAAATGAACGACATGCTGCATGCGGCGGTCGAAATCGGTACCGGCAAGCGGGCCCAGCTCAACGGCTGGCCGATGGCCGGCAAGACCGGCACCAGCCAGAAGGCCCGCGACGCGCTGTTCGTCGGCTACACCTCGCGCATGGTGGCAGGCGTCTGGCTCGGCAACGACGACGACGTGGGCACCAAGCTCTCTGGCGGCAACGTGCCAGTGGAGATCTGGAGCCAGTTCATGACCAAGGCCCACGAGGGCATTCCGGTTGCCGAACTGCCGGGCGCCATGACCCAGCCTGGCACGGAACAGCAGCAGCTGCAGCCCATGGAACAGCAGCAGACCGAACGGCCAAGGCGGACGCTGGTGGATCTCCTGGGCGATATCTTCGGGGGCTGAGGCTCCCGGACTCGGCCTCTCAGTCTTGCCTTCTCCCCTTGTGGGAGAAGGTGATCACGGACAGATCAGTTACTCCAGCCCGTACCCCATCAGCACCTTGCCGTGGGCCTTGAGCCAGGCCTTGCCCTTGGTCATGTCGGGCAGCGCCTTCTCGACGGTTTTCCAGAAGCTCGGCGAGTGGTTCATGTGGACGAGATGGGCCACCTCGTGGGCGGCGACATAGTCGAGCACGAATGGCGGGGCGAGGATCAGCCGCCAGTTGTAGTTGAGCTTGCCCGATGAGGAGCAAGAGCCCCAGCGGGTGGCCTGGCTGCGCATCGCTACCGATTTGACCTCTACCCCGAGCGCCGCCGCATGCACGTCGGAGCGCACCGCTAGGTCGCGCTGGGCCTCGGCCTTCAGCCATTCGGTCAGCCGGCGCGGGATGTGCGCCGCTTCGCCCGGCACCAGCAGCGACAGCTCGCCATCGATTTCGGACACTTCCACCCGCCCACGCAGCCGGCCGGTGGCATGGATGCGGTGGGGGATGCCGCGCAGCGGCACCACCTCGCCATCGGCAAAGGCGGTGCGGGGTGCGCTGCGCTTCAGCCGCGCGGCGAGCCAGCCGCGATGGCGGTTGAGAAAGCCTTCGGCTTCGGGCCAGCGTCCGGTCTTGGGCAGCGTCAGCACCGGGTTGCCGTGATGCGGCACGGTGAGGCGATAGCTCCGCGCCCGCGGGCTCACCTTCACCGTGATCTCGACCGGCTCATCGTCGAAGAGGAGCGTGGTCGCGGCCGGCACCTTCGGCGCCTTGGCGGGGAACAGGAAGTTCATGGGCCGATCATCGCTGATTCGAACTGATCCCCGACGACAAAAAAGCGCCCCACAAGGGGGCGCCAGTCGTCAGGAGGACAATAAGCGGGAGGGAACTAGACGTTCGTCCCGTTGTTCTGGTCGCCGCCGTAGTTCGGGCGGTTACCGTTCTTTTCGCGCATGAAGCGGTCGAACTCTTCGCGATCCTTGGCCATGCGGAGGTTGCGCATGTACTCGTGGAAGGCGTTGACCTCTTCGTCGAGCCGGCGGCGTTCCTCGTCGAGGCGCTTGAGCTGCTCGGTGCGATAGTCGTCGAACGCGGCGTTGCCGCTCGAATTGCGGAAGCCGTGGTGACGGTACCCGTTGGCGCGGGGACCGCAGTTTTCGGCCCAGGCCCGGGATCGATTGACGAACCCCTGAGCCTTGTCCGCCGAGCCGCCGAACATTTCGCCCCACAGGATGTAGGCGAGAACAGCGAGGCCGAGCGGCCACCAGATGACGAAGCCCAGGACCATCAAAGCTATGGTCAGCGGGCCCCATTGCGGTTTGATAATCGCAGTGTGCATTGGACTTTCTCCCAGTCACGAACAGCTCCGATGTGGTCCCACCGGACTGGGGGTCAAGCGTTTCGCTCGCGCATTTTTGCCCTTGAAATGCCATGCTAGACTTCCCATGCGGGCGGAAACGACATGCCCGGAAAGGATGATTTCATGGCATTGGCGGACTCCTCGGCGGCGATCCTGCCGGGTAACTGGCGCCCTCTCAGGCTCGCGACGCTGGTCGGGCTGCGCTGGCTGGCAATCGCCGGGCAGACCATCGGCGTGCTGTTCGTCGCCTTCGGGCTCAGCTTTCCGCTGCCGCTGACCCAGTGCCTGATGCTCATCGGGCTATCGGTGCTGCTCAACCTGTGGCTGGTGTTCCGGCTGGGCGAGGGCTACCGGCCGTCGCCCACCGTCGCGACGGTGCATCTTGGCTGGGACCTGTTTCAGCTGGCCGCCTTGCTGGCGTTGACCGGCGGGCTGCAGAACCCGTTCTCGCTGCTGCTGCTGGCTCCCGTATCGGTATCGGCGACGACGCTGCCGCAGCGCTCGACGGTGATCCTTGCGACACTGGCCATCGTCCTTGCCTCCCTCCTCTCGGTGTTCCACTTCGACCTGCCCTGGGATCCCGACTCGCGCATCGTCTTCGACCGCGTCTACGTCATCGGCATCTGGGTCTCGATTATCTGCGGCACCATCTTCATCGCCGGCTATACCAACCGCGTGGCGCACGAGGCACGCCAGCTCGCCGACGCGCTCGCCGCCACCGAGCTGGCGCTGTCACGGCATGAGCAGTTGAGCGCGCTGGATGGGCTGGCGGCAGCCGCCGCGCACGAGCTCGGCACGCCACTCTCCACCATCGCGCTCGCCGCGCGCGAAATCCGCGACGAGGTACCGGCCGGCCCGGTGCGCGAGGATATCGAACTGATCATGTCGCAGGCGGCGCGCTGCCGAGAAATCCTCGGCAAGCTCAGGAGCCTGCGCGAAACGCCGGGCGACCCGTTCGCCGCGGTGCCGGTCTCGGCGCTGCTGGCCGAGGTGATCAAACCGCTCGAAGGCGGCGGCAAGGTGATCTCGGTTCGCACCGGCAAGGGTGCCGGCGCCGAGCCGGTGATCCGCCGCAACGCGGGACTGCTCTACGGTCTCGGCAACCTGATCGACAACGCGGCGCAGTTCGCGCAGCGCGCCGTGCTGGTCGAAGCCAGCTGGGACAAGCAGGCGGTCACCGTCACCATCACCGATGATGGCCCAGGCTTTCCGACGGACCTGATCACCAGGCTGGGAGAGCCGTATCTCACCACGCGGCCGCGCAACGCCGACAGCGGAGAGCCAGGCGGACTGGGGTTGGGCATCTTCATTTCCAAGACTCTATTGGAGCGCACCGGCGCCAAGCTCAGCTTCGAGAACGAGGCTGCGGACGGCCATGCGCAGGTGCGGCTGATCTGGCCGCGCGCGGCAATCGAGCAGGTGTGAGTGTGGCGCGAATGCCTGCGTTCCCCACCGGCGTCATTCCCGCGCAGGCGGGTAGATACCGATTGTGCGTCCCTCCGTATTTTTGACCTTTTCACCAAAAGACCCTACATGAGGCGGCGATGAGCACAGTCGATGAACTCCTTGCGGCCGACCGTACCTTGCTGCTGGTCGATGACGACAAGACCTTCCTCACCCGCCTCGAGCGGGCGATGCAGAAACGCGGCTTCGATGTCCGGATCGCCGACACCGTAGCCGGCGGCCTCGCGGCCGTATCCGAGGCACCCCCGGCCTACGCCGTGGTGGACTTGCGACTCGAGGACGGCAACGGCCTCGATGTGGTCGCGGCGCTGCACCAGAAGCGCGAGGATGCCCGCGCGGTGGTCCTCACCGGCTACGGCAACATTGCCACTGCCGTCACAGCGGTGAAGCTGGGCGCGGTGGACTATCTCAGCAAACCCGCCGACGCCGAGGACGTGATCAACGCGCTGCTCGCCACCGGCAACAAGCCGCCCGAGCCGCCCGAGAACCCGATGTCGGCCGACCGGGTGCGCTGGGAGCACATCCAGCGCGTCTACGAGCTCTGCGATCGCAACGTCTCGGAGACCGCACGCCGGCTCAACATGCATCGCCGCACGCTGCAGCGCATCCTCGCCAAGCGCGCGCCGAAATAAACCTGTCACACTGAGATCAGATAGTTCGCCCGGGAGGCCACGATGACCGTCACGCTACATTTCCACGGGGCGTCGGGCACCGTTACGGGTTCCTGCTACCGGGTGGTGCACCCCAAAGGCCAGTTCCTCGTCGATTGCGGCATGTTCCAGGGCAACAAGACCGTCCGCGATCTCAACTACAAGCCATTCCCGTTCGATCCCAAGGCGATCGACTTCCTGCTGCTGACGCACGCCCATATCGACCATGCCGGGCTGCTGCCGCGGCTGACGCATATGGGTTATCGGAAGCCCATCTGGGCCACGGAGCCGACCAACGGCCTGCTTGAATATCTCCTCCCCGACGCCGCCGGTATCCAGGAGAGCGAGGCGGATCGCGAGACCAGGAAGCGCACCCGCCGCGCCGAGGAACCGTTCCAGCCGCTCTACATCATGGAAGACGCCAACGAGGCGCTGAAGCTGCGCAAGGGCGTCAAATACGAAGAGTGGATCACCCCGGGCCCGGGCGTTCGCGCCCGCTATTGGAACGCTGGCCACATCCTCGGCTCCGCCTCCATCGAAGTCGAGGTGCAGGACAGCGACGGCAAGGCCATCCGCATCCTGTTCTCGGGCGATCTGGGCCCCGACGTAAAAGTGTTCTGGGAGGCGCCCGACGCGCCGGCCGGGTACGACTACATCCTCAGCGAATCCACCTATGGCGGCCGCGAGCGCGAGGATTACACCCTCAAGCAGCGCCAGGAATCGCTGAAGAAGGAAATCAACGAGGCGCTAGCCCGTGGCGGCAACCTCGTGATCCCCACCTTCGCGGTGGAGCGCAGCCAGGAGCTACTGCATGACATCGGCTACCTGATCAAGACCGGCGAGATCAGCCCGAGCCTCGTCTTCCTCGATAGCCCGCTGGCCTCAAAGGTCACCGCCGTCTATCGCAAGTACGCCGCCATGTTCGACGACGTCGAGCTGAGCGCCGACGAGCTGTTCAACGATTCCCGCTTCCGCATCGTCGAGAGCGTCGACGAGAGCAAGGCGATCAACTCGATCCGTGGCGGCGCCATCATCATGTCGGCCTCCGGCATGGCGGACGCCGGGCGGATCAAGCACCACCTGCGCAACAACCTGCCGCGCTCCAACGCCACCGTGCTGTTCGTCGGCTACCAGGCGCCGGGCACGCTCGGCCAGATCATCCAGTCCGGCGCCAAGGAGGTGCGGATCCATTCCGAGCTGGTGCCGGTGCGCGCCCATGTCCGCAGCCTCGGCAACTACTCGGCACACGCCGATCACTCCGAACTCGTCGCCTGGGTGACCAAGCGCCTGCCGGCACATGGCGCGATCTTCTTGACCCACGGCGAGGACGAGGAGCGCGCCGCGCTCAAGGCGGCGCTGATGCATGATGACGGGCTGGCGAGCGACCAGGTGCTGATGCCGTTGCTCGACGATGCGTTCGAGCTGCGGGCCGAGGGGATCGCCGGTGTGGAGCGTCCCGCCGAACGCCGCGTGGACATGACGCAAATCACTGCGGATTGGCACAATGCCTATGCGAGCTTCATCATCGATTTGAGCCACCAGCTACAGGACGCGCCGAACGACGCCTGGCGCATCGCGGTGATGGACTCGCTGAAGGCAACGCTCGCGGGCACCGGCCCGGTGACCCCACCGCTGCCGATGAAGACCCAGGCGGGGAGTGCACCGTCGGTGCTACATGGGGAACCCAGCGGGGAGTAACCGTCAGCCCTTCCGCGGCGCTAAATACCGCGCCAGGTAGAACGCCAGCAGCAGCGGCGGCAACAACACCGCGAATGTCACACGGATCGACGCCACCGTGGCGATCCAGCCCATGATGGCCGGCGCGAACAGCAGCAGCATCTGCTGGCTCATGGTCAGCGCCGCGACATTCTCCGAGGCCGGGCGGTCGCCGAGCCGCGCCGCCGCCGAGGTGGAGAGCGGAAACGACACGCAAACGCCGAAGCCGATCAGCGTGAAGCCGATGAGCGCCACGATCAGGTTGGGCGAGAACACCACCAGCAGCAGCCCGACCAGCGCCGTTAGTGTCAGCGCCCGCGCCAGCCGCACCGGACCCCAGCGCGTGACCCCGCGATCGCCCAGCAGCCGGCCTATCGACTGCGCCGTCATGAAGGCCGGGAGTGTCAGCGTATCGACCCAGTCCGGCGCGACGAAGCTGTCGCGCATGAAGATCACCGACCAGTTGCGCAGGCCGCCCTCGAGCAGCGATGCCGCCACCGCATAGCCGAGCAACAGCAGCGTCATCGTCGTCGGCAACGCGATACGGAAGCCCTTGGCGGTTTGGGCATGCGGCCGCGCCGGGGCCGCCTGCATCGGCCAGGCGAACAGCGCCAGCCCGACCAGCACCGGCACCAGGATGATGGCAAAGTGCACGGCCGGTGCCACATTGGCGCCGCGCATCGCCGTGCCGATCAGCGACGACGTCAGCAGGCCGACGCTCCAGATGCCGTGGCAGGTGTTCATCAGCCGCCGGCCCGCCGCCGCCTCCACCCGGTCGGCCTCGACATTGATCGAGATATTGCTGAGCGCGAACACCGCGCCGAACACCACGAAGCCGAGCCACATGACCAGCAGGTTCGGCGCCAGTGCGATGCCGACCAGTACCAGCCCCAGCAGCGGGATAGTGGTGAGAATGATCGCCCGGGTACCGAGTTTCTCGACCACGAGGCTGGCGAACAGGAAGGTCACGATCGCCCCTGCCGGTTGGCCGAGCAGGGCAATGCCGAGCTCCGCCTCGTTGAGCCCAAGCGCCAGCTGCATGTCGGGGATACGGCTGAACATGCCGCCCTGCGCCAGCGCATGGAGGAAGAACACGATGACGATCGGCTGGGGCAGTTTCACCGGGGCGCTTTCAGCAAGTCCGTGGCCACCGGCCGTCAGAGGTCATTGGGATCCATCAGGACGTGGATGCGGTCGGCGCCGAGTCGCGTCAGCTTCAGCAGCATGGCCTTGCGGCGGGCGGGAGGCAGCGGCGTCTCCTCCGCCATGCGGAGGATCGCCGCGTCATGTCCGTCGCCCACCATCAGCCCCTCGCCCGCCGGGAAGATGTCGGGGTCGAGTTCCGGCGGCTTGGCGAAGAAGAAGCGGTCGCAGAATTCCTTGTAGTCCGGCCACTTGCGATCGACCTGGAAGTCGATCAGCGACGACTTGATCTCGACGATCCAGATCTCGCCCTTCGGCCCCACCGCCAGCACGTCGGCGCGCCGGCCATTGGCCAGCGGCACCTCGGCGTAGCAGCAGAAATCATGCGCGTTGCGCAGGAACCGCATCACCCCGCGTTGCACCCTGAGCGCCGTCGGCGATTGCCTGAGATCGACGATCGGCGGCAGCTCAGCCATGGGGCGTGGCTGGCTCCGGTTCAGCCAGCAGCGGCGTCGGCTTGGGCGACAGCGCCCGGATCACCAGCAGCGCCGCGATGATCAGTGGCACGCAGACGAAATACGAGATCCGGATGCCGAAGCTCTGGGCGACGAAGCCGAGCAGCGGCGGCCCGAGGAAGAACACCACGAACGTCATCTGCCCGAGCGAGGCCACATTGACCGAGGCCGGCCGGTCGGTGCGCTGCGCCGCCGCCGAAACCGCCAGCGGATAGACCGACGAGCAGCCGAGGCCCATCAGCATGAAGCCGAACAGCGCCACATAGGGGTGCGGCGCGACGCCGACGGTGATCAGCCCGATGGCGGCGATGCCGAGCAACGCACCGGCAACGACCCGTGGGCTATAGCGCTCGACCACCGGATCCATGAACAACCGGGCCAGCGCCATGAACAGCGAGAAGATGGTGATCGACAGCCCGCCGACGAATGGCGGCACGTCGAACACGTCGCGCATGTAGATCGCCGACCAGTCGATGCCGGCGCCCTCGACCAAGAGCGGCGCCGCACCGATCAGGCAGAGCGGCAGAAGCCCGACAGTCGGGAAGGCGACGAGCGGCATCTTGCCATCGTGGCTATCGGCGCGCGCCGGAGCGTTCTCGATCTTCGAGAATACGAAGACCCCGGCGATCACCACCACCACCAGCGCGAGGAAGGTGTGCATGTGCACGGACACGCCGGCCTGGCGCACGCCGGCCGAAATGAACGCGGTGACGAAGAAGCCGAGACTCCACATACCGTGCGCGCGGCTCATGATGCGGGTGCCGAGCTGCGCCTCGTGCCGGTCGGTCTCGAGGTTGACGTTGATCTCCAGCGCCCCGGCGAACAGCCCGGCGATGAAAAACACCGGGATCAGAAGGATCGCCGACGGGATCCACGGCACGATCGCGTACATCACGGAGGCACCGAACACCGTGACGAACGCCGTCGTGCGGGCGCCGTATTTCTCGATCAGCGGGCTCGAGAACGTCAGCCCGCACAGCGCGCCGATCGACATGGCGATCAGCGTCAGGCCAAGCTGGCCCTCGGTGAGCTTGAGCGAGCGCTGCAGATCCGGCAGGCGCGACAACAGGGCGCCCATCGACAGCGCGAAGACGAAGAAAATCCCATAGACCCGCTGATGCGGCTTCAAACTAAACATCAATCAACCTCATGCCGGATCGGCTTGGCGCCCAGCGCCCCGGCGAAAACCAGACTTAGAATAACCAAAGGAACGCCGATACCGAAGGACCAGCGGATACCAAAATGCTCGGCAACATAGCCCAGAAGCGGCGGGCCGAAGAGGAAGGCAACAAAGGAAATCTGCGCCAGTGACGCCACATTGCTCGCCGCCGGCCGGTCGGTCCGCTGCGCCGCCGCCGACATGGCGAGCGGGAAGATCACCGAGGTGCCGACGCCCATCAGCCCGAAGCCGATCAACGATAGCCAGTCGACGGGCGAGAAGAACACGATCACTGCGCCGAGGCCGAGCACGCTGAGCAGCACGCGCGAGACGATGGTCGGGCTGTAACGCTCGACGAACGGATCGGCGAAGAAGCGCGTCACCGCCTGGGTGAAGGCGCCGAGCGCCACGGCGAACCCGGCGAGGAACGGCGACACCTGGAACTCGTCCCGCATGTAGATCGCCGACCAGTCGATGCCAGCGCCCTCCATGATCATGGCCGAGAGCGTCACCGCCACGAGGATCATGATGGCGAGCGTCGGCGCGGCAAAGCGTGGCGCCTCATCGGTCGAACCGCCGGTGCGGTGCGGCGCCGGGGTGAAGCGGCCGAGCAGCAGCGCGACGCCAGCGATCACCACGGGCACCATCAGCAGCAGGTGCAACTGCACGCTCAGCCCGGTCTGCGCGATCGCCGCGCTGACGATGCCGGCCGAGAAGAAGCCAAAGCTCCAGAATGCGTGCGAGCGGTTCATGATGCGCCGCCCGATCATGTGCTCGGTACGATCCGCCTCGAGGTTGAGGATGATCTCGATGCCGCCAATGACGAGGCCGACCGGCACCAGCAGCATGAAGAAGGCGATCGGGCCGGTGGCGAACGACGCCAGCGCATAGCCGAGCGCCAGCAGCGGGATCAGCGTCAGGATGGCGCGGCGATAGCCGAAGCGATCGAGCAGCGGCCCGGCAAGGCTCAGCGAGATCAGCGTGCCGAGCGCCGCGCCGATCAGCCCGAGCCCGAGCGCGCCCTCCTCGATGCCCATGGCGCGCTGGATATCCGGCAGGCGCGGCGGCAGGCTCCCCATGCAGAACGAATAGATGAAGAAGCCGCCATACACCCGCTGCTGCGGCGGCAACTCGATACCGAATCTCATGGTGGGGAACTCGCGGAAAGAAACGCGGGCGACCGTAGTTAAATCGGTTCAATTGGGCAAGTTAGGCTTTGTGATGGGGAGTATTGGTGCCGGACGACTACCCGCTGGCGCCCAGCCACTGGCGTCATCCGCGCGAAGGCGGGGACCCAGTGCGATCTCTCGACATCTGCTGGCGATGCAGCATCCCACTAGGTTCCCGCCTTCGCGGGAATGACGTCGGTGGGTGTGAGATTGCCCGGATGAACTAAATCGCCACCTGCATCTCATCGCGCATCACGCTCACGCCGCGCGATGGGGAGCGGATGATCTCGAGCCTGCGGTATTGGCTGCCGGACCGGCTGTGGGTCCGCTGCGCCCCGCGGTCGGGGCCGAGATAGTCGGCGGTCTCGAAGTACACCTGGGTGTGCTCGACCAGCCGCTCGAGCCGTGCCGTTACCCGCTGTTGCGTGAACGGCAGGGTCAGCACGTCGTCGAAGCCCATCTCGACGCAGGTCTTGATCGCCTCGACCAGCGGGCTCTCGGAGAAATACACCATGGGCGAGAAGCGGATGCGCCGGCTGGGCGAGAAGCGGATAGCATCCGCCACGGCCTTCAGCCCGGCGACGTCATCGACCGCGGCGAAGAGGAAGAACAGCAGTGGCGTCTGCTGCGCCTGGGTCTCGGCCGCGGCCAGCCCGGCATAAGTTTGCACGATCGGGAAACCCAGTCCGCGCGCCAGATCCGCCAGCGCTGCGCCGGGGCCATCCGGCGGGCCGACCACGTAGGCACAGGCCCGCATCCTCAGGCACTCCACGATTGCATTCCCCCGCGGAGTATCGGCCCGCGCCGCTTGCCGCGAGGTTAAGACGGCGAGAGCCGCCGCTCGCCCTTGAACAGCGGGCCATGCTCGCGCATCAGCTTGGCGATCCGGTCGGCGACCAGCCGCACTTCCGGCCGGTGGCGGTCCTCGTGGTGCGACACCAGCCATTGCTCGGTCTCGAGTTCGGCGATCGGCGTCGCCACCCGCACCAGCCGCGGGTCGCTGTCGCCCACGAAGCAGGGAAAGACGCTGAGCCCGGCGCCGGCTGCCACCAGTTCGCGCACGCTCTGCACATCGTTGCCGCGCACCCCGATCCGGTCGCCGTGGTGGGCCATCAGCCAGCGGGCCGAAGCGACGTTTGCCGCCTCGCCGGTGATGCCGACAAACAGTCCCGCCTTTATGCCGTTGATCAGATTGAGGCCGGAATAGATCGCATGCGCTACGCGGCCGATCTGCCGGCCGGCGAGATTGGGCTCCACCGGCCGCTCCGACCGTAGCCCCAGGTCGGCGGCGCGGCGCCCGATGTCGAGCTTGCCGTAGGCGGTGGCGAGTTCGACCCGGATGTTGTCGTCTACGTGCCAGAGCTCACCGATATGCCGGGAGAGAAACGCCGAGGTCCAGGTCCCGGCCGAGATGCGGACGATCTTCTCGCCCACCGTGCCGTCGCGCCAGCGCTTCAGCTCCTGCATAGCGGCTTCGACATCCTGGGCGCGAGCCAGCAGCTCCTCGCCGGCCAGGGTCAGCTGGTAGCCGGTCTGCCGGCGCACGAAGAGCGGCTCGCCGATCTGCTGCTCGAGGGCGGTGACCCGGCGCCCGAGGGTGGCGGCGCTGAGCCCGGTGGTGGCGGTCGCGGCACTCAGTCCGCCCAGCCGCGCCACATCGAGAAACAGCCGCAGGTCGTCCCAGGAGATTGCTTCACCGACGCTCATTTTTCATTCCTGAAAAGCACGTTGCGAAGCTGATTGTATCGCTTCAAGCCCGGAATGAGCAAGTATGGGTCTCAGGAAAGCACTGAAGCAACAGTGACTTTCCGCCAAGCCGCAAAGCGACAGTCTGGTTTCGGCAGTTCACCCCGAGTTGCCGACGGACGAGATGTTTTGCGCTGATGAAGGAGAAGGAAAATGCTCGGAACACTGTCACGCCGCCTGGCCGAATGGTCACGCATCCGCCGCGACATCCGGCGGCTCAAGCAGCTGGACGATGTCCTGCTGGCCGATCTCGGCATCGAACGCGGCTGCATCGCCCACAGCGTACGGACGGGCGAGAAATGAGCCCGACGACGCTACGCATCTGGAACGGGCTCGAGGTCCCGCGCATCGGCATCGGCTGCTGGGCCATTGGCGGCCCGTTCAAGATGGACGGTCGCAACGATGGCTGGGGCGAGATCGACGACAACCAGTCGCTGAGGGCCTTGACGCTGGCCCACGAGCTCGGCGCCCGCCTGTTCGACACGGCCGATGCATATGGCACCGGCCACAGCGAGGAGGTGCTGGGCGAAGCGTTCGGCAACCGTCCGGACGTGGTGATCGCCACCAAGTTCGGCTTCACCCATGACCGGGCGAAGCGCGAGCTGACCGGCACAGACGTCACGCCTGTTTACATGGAGCTGGCGCTCGATGCCTCGCTCAAGCGGTTGAAGCGCGATCGCATCGACCTCTACCAGCTGCATGTTGGCGATGCCTCGGCCGAAGCGATGGACCGCCTGGCACCGGCCCTCGAGCGCCGCGCCGAGTCCGGCGACATCGCCGCCTGGGGCTGGAGTACCGATGACGCGAAAGCCGTGTCGAGGGTGCTGCACTTCCCGCACTTCAAGGCGGTGCAGCAGGGATTGGATGTGTTCCGCGACGGTCCGGAAATGGTGGCGCTGTGCGACAAGCATGGGCTGCCGAACCTGATCCGGTCGCCGCTTGCCATGGGGTTCCTCACCGGCAAGTTCACCGCGCAGTCGCGCGTGTCGACGGACGATGTGCGGGGCGCCGGGCATAGCTGGGTGCGCGACTTCAAGGATGGGCGGCCGTCGGCGGAGTCCTTGCGGAAGCTCGATGCCATTCGCGACGTGCTCACCAGCGGCGGCCGCACGATCGCGCAGGGCGCCCTCGGCTGGGTGCTGGCGCGTTCGCCGCAGACCATCCCAATCCCCGGGTTCAAGACCGAGGCACAGATCCGCGACAACCTGGGCGCGCTCGACAAGGGCCCGCTCCCCCCGGCCGCGATGGCCGAAATCAGTGCCCTGCTTTCGCGGGAACTGGCCTGACGCGAGACGATCAGCAACGACCGCCCCTCGCGTCGATGAAGGAGAACCTATGTTCGACACTCTCATTGAACGCATAATGTCCTGGGCGCGCATCCAGTCCGGCATCGAACGACTGCAGGGGCTCGATGACCGCCTGCTGGCTGATATGGGCATCGAGCGGGAACTGATCCCGCAG
Organism: Devosia sp. P3_B2; assembly: GCF_056402875.1. Lineage (NCBI taxonomy): Bacteria > Pseudomonadati > Pseudomonadota > Alphaproteobacteria > Hyphomicrobiales > Devosiaceae > Devosia > Devosia sp. P3_B2. Next base: position 36,131 of record NZ_JBFUGO010000013.1, read on the forward strand.
ATTTCCCGGACCGGGATCGTCGTTGCCCATGCGACGCTGGCGGACGAGGCCAGTCGACCGGCTGTGGTAGCCGCGAGCACGGCACGACCGCCATCGCTCGGCCGAAAGGGCAGCGAATGTAGCACCGTGCCGAGCATGAGCTGAACCAGAGTGGAGGGGGGGGGGGGGGGGGGGGCGGGGGGGGGGGGGGGGGCGGCATCGGCCAGGTCTGGGGTCCGACCAGCCGCGAGGAGGGTATCGCCACGCTGCGAATGGCGGTCGACGAGGGGATCGACGTGATCGACGCGGCGCCCGGCTACAAGATCTGCGAGGCGCTGATCGGCGAAGCCTTCGAGGGGCGGGTGCCCGAGGGGGTAAAGGTCACCACCAAATGCGGCATCGGCACCATCCCGGATGACCAGGTCTATCCACGTTTCCGTGCGTCGTTGGAGGCGAGCCTCAAGGCCATGCTGCTCGAACGGGTCGACCTGTTCTTCCTCCACAACCAGATCTGCGCCGACGACTTTGTCTACCCGGCGGAGAACGAGCGTCGCGCCGAAATCGCCACCAGCTGGTCGAGCTATCGCGATGCCGTAGTGCCGGCCTTCGAACGCCTGAAGCGCGAGGGGCTGATCGGCGGCTGGGGCATCACCGGGGTCAGCGTTCCCGAGACCATCCTCGATGCGCTCGTGCACACGCCGCGTCCGGATGCCGTGCAGGCGGTGGCCAATCTGATGGACAGCCCGGGCGGCCTCGCCGGCCTCAGGACACCTTCGCGATCGCGCGAGATCATCGCCTCGGCACAGACCAACGGAGTGGGTGTAATGGCGATCCGCGCGGTACAGGCGGGCGCCCTCACCAACAGCTTCGACCGTGAGTTGCGGGCCGACGATCGCGACATGGAGGATTTTCGCCGCGCCGCGCCCTTCCGCGAGCTCTGCGCAAAATGGGGCGCCGACCCGGCCATCATCGCACATCGCTATGCGCTGGGCATGGCCGGGGTCGAAACACTGGTGCTCGGGGTCAAGAACCGCGACGAACTCGCGGACGCGCTGGGTGCCGAACGCGAGGGCCCGCTCGAGCCGGCACAGATCGCTGCGATCGACGGTCTCGGGTTGACCAGGTTGCCGGCCTGAGGCGAACGTCGGGCGTGTCGGCGGATGTCCAACCCGACACGCGAAACTGCGCACGTAGTAACCCTCACCTCAAGTTCCGCCCTCGCGGGTAGTGTTCCGCCAAGGGGAGGGCCAGCCATGGCACAGGACTTGGAAGCAGGCGATGTACAGGGTTTCGCGCGGTTGCAGGGCCGCCAGCAGCTGTTTGTGCTGGCGGCACTGATCACCGTCTACGCCGCCTTGCCGGTGGTGCTGGTGACGGACTTCATCCTGCAGCTTGCATCGGGGCCCGCCGGGGCGAAGCCGGTGATCGACACGAACGCACTGATCGAGTTCGTCAACCCGCTGGCCAGCGCCAAGGGCAGCGTGCTGAAGGTCTTGCACAAGCTGGTGCTGCCGCTGGCCGCGCTGTTTCTCGGCGCGAACTTCAGCATGCTGCGCAACGGACGGGTGGCGGCCTGGCTGTTTCTCGTGCCGCTGCTGGGCACCATCGCCGCATTGCTCGCCGCCAGCCTGCTGGATGCGTTCCAATCGGTCGAGATCAAGGCACGGTACGCCGGGCTGCCGACGCTGTTCCGGGATGTCGCCAGCAACCTGGGCATCGTGATGATGCTGCTGATCGGCCAGACGCTGGGGAAACAACCATGAGGTCACTTGCGCAGCTTGGACTGTTGGCGCTCGCCGCAACCATCGCCACCGCCGCTTACGCCGAGGACGCTTCGGTTCAGCTGATGGTCTATGTGGAGCCCTCGGGAATTGCCAAGGGCGCCTACGTTTCGTCGGGCGGCGACGAGATCTCGATGGCGTTCACCAAGGATGCCAGTGCCGGGCCGATTGCCTTCACGCCGGGGCTTGTCGATGACTTGCCGGTAAGCCTCACCATCGAGTGGGACAGTCAGAACAGCACCAGCATTCCGGCATTCGTCTTCACCCCGTACTCGGGCAAGAAGATCCCGGTGCGGGTCTACCGGTACAACTTCACGCTCAATGACGCCGACAAGGCGGATGCCCTCTGCTGGCATACGCAGCCGAGCGACATCAAGAGCGCGTTCCGCGCGTTGTTCGGCTGCCAGGAATGGGTCAAGCTGATTGAAAGTGCCGACGAGAAGTGGACCAAGTCCCACCTCAGGGGGCTGCGCGGGTGGTTTGCCGGTTCGTACTACCTGTTCACCAAGGTGCGGCCGATCCACGGACTGGGCCTCAGCCCGTGGGGGTTGCAGCCCGAGCTGGTGGACCGGCTGCGCGAGATCGTGACCGCAGTCGACGAGGGTCAGGAGACCAAGGGCTCGTTCGAGCCGTTTCTGCGCATCCCGGATATTCGCCAGGCACTGACCGAATATGATCGATGGGAATTGCGGCTCTATTCGCTGATTCCGGAGATGATCAACGCTGGCAACCTCGAGGGCGCCAAGGCCCTCAACGACCGGGTCAGTGCCGCCTACGAGCGCTATGCCGGTCCACTCGCGACCGAGGCGATCGACGGCGTGAATCGCAAGAACCTCGACAACAATGCGTCGATGATCGAGCAGCGCCTCGCCGCACAGTGATTTTGGCCGGACGAAGGGGCCGCCGGCGAGCGCCAGCTTTGACGGCCCCGCTCGCCTAGGCTACGCTCCGGCCATGAGCAGGAACCAGGCAGCCTTGACCACCTCCACCACCACCGTGCCGCGGTGGTCGGTTGGCGCATGAACTAGCCCTGTTCATTGACTGCGCAGACCAACCCCGCCCGGATACGAGCGGGGTTTTTCTTGGTCCCGACGTGTCCCAACCCACAAGGACATCGCCGTGAACGAGCACCACAACAAAGCCATCGCCGACCGCGCGCTTGCCGTAGCCGAGAAGGCCCTTTCCAACCGATACGGCGGTGCCGCCTGCGCCTTCGTCACCGGATCGATCATGCGCGGGCAGGGCACCACAGGCTCGGACATCGACCTGGTCGTCGTGTTCCCCCGCCTCGAACGCGCCTGGCGGGAATCGTTCATCGAAGACGGCTTCCCGGTCGAGGTGTTCGCCCACGATCCCGAGACGCTCGCCTACTACCAGGACAAGGACATCGAGGGCGGTCGTCCAATCATGGCCAATATGGTGGCTTCAGGCGTGGTCATCGGCCCCAACCGCGCTCTCGCCGAGCCGATCCGGATCAGCGCGGCAGAAGCACTCGCGAAGGGCCCTCTCCCGCTTGCCGGGCCCGCCCACGATACAATGCGCTACATGGCCAGCGACCTGGTGGATGACCTCAAGGGAGAGCGGCCGGTTGCCGAGATCGCCGCCATCGCGGCACACCTCTATCCCAGGCTGATCGACCTGATGCTGCTGGGGCGCGGAGCGTGGAGCGGCGTAGGCAAGTGGGGTCCACGGCTGCTGCGACGGCTCGACAGCCAGCTCGCCGACAGCTTCGACGAGGCTTTCCGCGCGGCGGTCCACGGCAACGCCACCGCCCTCGTCGCACTGGCCGAGGCGGAGCTCGAGCGCCATGGCGGGTACCATTTCGATGGCTACAGCCAGCAGGCGCCGCTGGAGGCACGCATCGCTGCCAGCACTCCCGGCAACTGAGGTCCGCCCGCTACTTCTGGTCCCAGCCGACAATGACCCCATCTTCGAGGGTGACCTTGTCACGGTAGCGGTCCTTGGCCACCGGGCGGTATTTGAAGACCTGCTTGATCTTGGTCTTCATCACCTTTTCCTCGATCGAGGCGGGCTCGCCCCAGCTGTCGCGCAGCTGTTCGGCGGTCATGCCCTGCCAGATGGTCTTCGAGATCAGGGCGTCGACGAGCTTCTCGTCGGCATATTTCTGCATCAGGCGGGCGTAGCGGCTACGCTTCGCCAGCGCGATCGCGACGAACCACAGCACCGCGATCGCGACAATGACGAGAATGCCCGCGACGACCCATTCCATCGCCGGCCCCTGTCAGACGTCGAGGTTGGCGACGCTCAGGGCGTTGTCCTGGATGAACTCGCGGCGCGGCTCGACAAGGTCGCCCATCAGGTTGGAGAACAACCGGTCGTGGTCGTCGCTTTCCTTGATCTGCACCTGCAGCAGGGTGCGGACGTTCGGATCGAGCGTCGTTTCCCACAGCTGGCTGGGGTTCATTTCGCCCAGGCCCTTGTAGCGCTGCAGCGAGATGCCCTTGCGGCCGACAGCGTTGATGGCGCCGAACAGCGAGGACGGGCCGTAGATGTCGAAGCTCTGGTCCTTGCGGGTGAGCTTGGCGACCCCACCATAGAGATCGGCGAGCTTTTCCACGGTGGCACGGATCTTCCTGGCATCGGCACTGGCGAGCAACTGTGCATCGATCGAGTGCACTTCGGTGACGCCGCGGATGGTGCGGGTGAAGCTCAGGCCGCCCTGGCCATCGGACTGGCCCTGCCAGCCGCGTTCGACTTCATCGGCCAGCCGGTCGAGCCGGCGGACAACGCGTTCGATGACGGTGGCGGTGCGCGCCGGGTCGAGCAGCGCCTCGGCATCGAGGCCGCCGACGATGGCTGCCTGCTCGATCAGCGAGCGGTTGTAGCGGGTGTTGAGCCCTTCGATGGCGTGGACGATCTCGCGCGCTTGCCTGACGATCTGCAGCAGGTCCTCGCCGGCATGGGCGACGCCATCGCGGGTGTTCAGCACCGCATCATCGGTGCCGGTATCGATCAGGTAATCCTCGAGCGCCCGCTCGTCCTTCAGGTACTGCTCGGACGAGCCGCGCTTGATTTTGTAGAGCGGCGGCTGGGCGATGTAGACGTGGCCGCGGTCGATCAGGTCGCGCATCTGCCGGTAGAAGAAGGTCAGGAGCAGGGTGCGGATATGGGCGCCGTCGACGTCGGCGTCCGTCATGATGATGATCTTGTGGTAGCGCAGCTTGTCCGGGTTGAACTCCTCGCGGCCGATCGAGGTGCCGAGCGCCATCACCAGGTTGCCGATCTGCTCGGAACCCAACATGCGGTCGAAGCGGGCGCGCTCGACATTGAGGATCTTGCCGCGCAGCGGCAGCACGGCCTGGGTGTAGCGGTCGCGGCCCTGTGAGGCGGAGCCACCGGCGGAATCGCCCTCGACGAGGAAGATTTCGGACTTGGCCGGGTCCTTCTCGGAGCAATCCTTGAGCTTGCCGGCGAGGAAGTTGACGTCCAGAGCCGACTTGCGGCGGGTGAGTTCACGCGCCTTGCGGGCAGCCTCGCGCGCCATGGCGGCTTCCGCCACCTTGCCGACGACGGACTTCGCCTCGGCCGGATGCTCCTCGAGCCACTGCTGCAGCTTATCGTTGACGCCGTTCTCGACCACCGGCCGCACTTCGGACGAGACCAGCTTGTCCTTGGTCTGGCTCGAGAATTTCGGATCCGGCACCTTCACCGAAAGCACGCAGGTCAGGCCTTCACGGATATCGTCGCCGGTAACCGTGACCTTCTCGCGTTTGGTAATACCGCTCGATTCGGCGTAGTTGGTCACCTGCCGGGTGAGCGCTGCGCGGAGGCCGGCGAGGTGCGTACCGCCATCGCGCTGCGGGATGTTGTTGGTGAAGCACAGCACATTCTCGTGGTAGCTGTCGTTCCACCACATCGCCACTTCGACGGTAATGCCGTCGCGCTCGGACGAGAGCATGATCGGCGCACCGATCAGCGGGGTCTTGGCGTTGTCGAGATAGCGCACGAAGGCTTCGAGGCCGCCCTCGTAGTGGAGTTCGATCTCCACCGGCTCGGGATGGCGCAGGTCGCGCAGGATAATGCGCACGCCGGAATTGAGGAAGGCGAGCTCGCGCAGCCGGTGTTCCAGCGTCTTGAAATCGAACTCGACCATGGTGAAGGTCTCGGTCGACGGCAGGAAGGTCACCAGCGTGCCCGAGCGGCCTTCATAGGTGCCCGGCTGGTGGTTCGGCACATAGGTGCCGACCTGCTTCAGCGGCGCCACGGCGTTGCCGTGCGCGAACTCCATCTCGTGGACCTCGCCGTCGCGACGGATATTGAGCTTCAGCGACACCGAGAGCGCGTTCACCACCGAAACGCCGACGCCATGCAGGCCGCCCGACACCTTGTAGGAGTTCTGGTCGAACTTACCGCCGGCATGCAGCTGGGTCATGATGACCTCGGCCGCTGAAACACCCTCTTCGGCATGGATGCCGGTGGGAATGCCGCGACCGTTGTCGTTCACCGACACCGAGCCATCGGCATTGAGCTGCACCGTCACGAGGTCGGCATGGCCGGCCAGCGCCTCGTCGATGGCGTTGTCCACCACCTCGTAGACCATGTGGTGCAAGCCCGAGCCGTCATCGGTGTCGCCGATATACATGCCAGGACGTTTGCGCACGGCATCGAGGCCCTTCAGGACCTTGATGGAATCGGCGCCATATTCGTTCGGATCGGAGGGGGTCTCGGAGGTGCTCAAGGGGGTCCCGAATCAGGTCAGCAGGTCCGCTAAAGTGGGTCTAGCGGATCGGGTGCTCTTACCCAAGGGAAATGGCTATTTTTAGCCCGTTTTACAAGGCTTAGGAGTTCGCAGAGGGGAGCTGGGCATGGGCCTTCTCCCCTTGCGGGAGAAGGTGGCCGAAGGGCCGGATGAGGGGTCCGCAACCGGAGGTTGCGCGATCGGAGCGAAGCGACGAGCGACAGAGTTCGCGGAGAGAACCCCTCATCCGCCCTTCGGGCACCTTCTCCCACAAGGGGAGAAGGCACTCGTCGCGCTCGCCGGGGGCCTAGCCAGGCTCCTTCGCCAGCCGCCCATCCTTCACCGTCACTCGCTGCGCCCCCTCGCCGAGGGCCTCGAACAGCATCGGGTCGGTGCCGGTCATGAAGCACTGGGTGCCGAGGCCGTCGAGGGCGGCGAAAAGGGCAGCGCGGCGGCCCGGGTCGAGGTGCGCCGCGACCTCGTCGAGCAGCAGGAAGGGGGCGATGCCGGCGGAGCGCTTGACCAGTCGGGCATGGGCGAGGATCAGCCCGATCAGCAGCGCCTTCTGCTCGCCGGTGGAGCCGAGCGCCGCCGGCATGTCCTTCTGCGCGTGGCGCACTTCGAGATCGATGCGATGCGGGCCGATCAGCGTACGGCCGGCGGCGCGGTCGAGATTGCGGTTGGCGCGCCAGAGGGCCCGGAGCTCGGCCTCGAGCGCGGCCGAGGACTGCGGCTCGTGACCGTCGGCGAAGAGCGGGGTCAGCGCCAGGTGGGCAGCGGGGAAATTGGCCTCGTCGACGCCCTGCGCAATGAGCCCCTGCAACTCGCCAAGGCTGTCGGCACGAGCGAAATGCACCGCCGCGGCAGCGCCCGCCATCTGTGCTTCGACGGCGTCGATCCAGATGGGATCGGCATCCTCGTCGACCAGCCGGTTGCGCTGGCGCATGGTCTTTTCGAAGTCCGACACCTGGGCCGAGTGGCCGGGGATCAGCGTCGTTACCAGCCGGTCGAGGAAACGCCGGCGCTCGCTGGCGGCCCCGGTGAACAGGCCGTCCATCGCCGGGGTCAGCCACAGCACGCGGAGATAGGCGCTCATCTCCTCGATGGTCCGGGCATTGGCGCCATTGATGCGCGCCCGGCGACCACCCTCGGGCCCGCCGGCGCCGGTGCCGATATCGACTGGTCCCTCCGGCGTCTCGACGGTCGCGGCCACCGCCCAGAGCCCGTCAGAACCCTGCGCCGCAACCTCCTCGAACGGCGCACCACGCAGGCCGCGGCCGGGCGACAGCAGCGACACCGCTTCGAGCAGATTGGTCTTCCCTGCCCCGTTCGAGCCGACCAGCACCAGGTGCCGCCCGTCGAGATCGAGCGCCGCCGACGCATAGTTGCGGAAGTGGGAGAGGCGGAGCCGGGAGATGTAGCGGGAGGGGATCATGAAGGCTGCCCGTCCAGCGCTCTCGCCGCAGCTTTTCGGACGTGGCCGTCGGCGTCGTCCAGCAACGGTCGCAGCGTTTCCATGTCCGCAGCATCACCGAACTTGGCGATCAGCTCGCAGGCAAATATCCGGTGTCGTGGCGTGGTGTCGCCGAGCAGGACTGGCAGCGCACGCCGCCAGCTGGCGGGGCCGGCCAGCGCCGCCATCGCCCACGCCGCCGCGTTGCGAACGTCGCGCTCCCTGTCCCGCGAGAAAACTCCAAGCAGCATGTCGATATCTGCTTCCGAACCCACCTCGCGCAGGGCGCCCAAGGCCGCGCGTCGCGTCAGCGGGTCGGCATCAGCGCACAGCAGCCGCAACTGCGGCGCGGCATCCCCGAGCCTCCACCGGCTTGCGATCTCGGCTGCCGCACGGACAACATAACCAGAGCCGTCGTTGAGTGCGCCCAGCACCAAGCCATCGAGCACGCCATCCGCCGGCGTCCTCCCCAACGTCTCCAGCGCCGAACGACGACGGAAAGCGTCGCGATCCTGGAGCGCCGCGATGAGCCGTTCCCGGTCGGAGGAGGAGGGGGCGCCGGTCACACCCGCATCGGCATCAGCACATAGAGCGCCTTGGCGTCGCCATCCTCGCGCACCAGCGTCGGTGAGCCTGCGTCGTTGAACAGGAACACCGCGTTCTCGGAGCGGATCTGGCCGATGATGTCGAGGAGGTACCGGGCGTTGAAGCCGATCTCGAAGCTCTCGGGCTCGAATTCCACCGCCAGCTCTTCGCTCGCCGTGCCGTGGTCCGGGTTGGTGACGGAAAGCTCGAGCTGGCCTTCCTTCATCGACAGTTTTACCGCCTTGCCGCCGCGATCGGACGCGATGGTCGAAACGCGGTCGACGGCCGTCGCAAACGTCTGCTTGTCGACGTTCATCTGCTTGTCGTTGTTCTTGGGCGTCACCCGGTCGTAATCGGGGAAGGTGCCCTCGATCAGCTTACTGAGCAGCACCACGCCGCCAAGCGTGAAGCGGATCTTGGTGTCGCTGAGCTCGACCTCGACGTCGCCCTCGGCGCCTTCGAGCAGCTTCTGAACTTCGGACACGGTCTTCTTGGGCACGATGATGCCCGGCATGCCCTTGGCGCCGGTGGGCGCGTCAGCCTCGGCGCGCGCCATGCGGTGGCCGTCGGTGGCGACGGCGCGCAGCGTCGGCACGCCGCCGACTTCCAGCATGTGCATGTAGATGCCGTTGAGGTAGTAGCGCGTCTCCTCGTTGGAGATGGCGAACTGGGTGCGCTCGATCAGCTCGCGCAGCGTCGGCGCCGCGACCGAGAAGGTGTGGGTGAAGGTACCGGACTTCAGGTCCGGGAAGCTGTCAGGCGACAGGCACGCGAGGTGGAAGCGCGAACGGCCGGAGGTCACCAGCAGTTGCTCGGTGCCTTCGTTCTCGAGCCGCACTTCGGCACCATCGGAGAGCTTGCGGACGATTTCGTAAAGGGTGTGCGCAGGCACCGTGGTGGTGCCGGCCTGGCCGACCATCGCCGGGACGCTTTCCGTCACTTCGATATCGAGGTCGGTGGCGCGCAGGTCGAGCTTGCCGTCGGATGCCTTCAGCAGCACGTTGGCCAGAATTGGGTAGGTGTTGCGGCGCTCCACCACGCGGTGGACGTGCCCCAGCGACTTGAGCAGATGGTTGCGCTCGAGAGTGACTTTCATAAACTCAAAACCCCTACCGCGGACGGCTATTGCCCGGTCAAAACCCGGTCAAAGCCAAGCGAAACCGGGCTGCGACATTACAATTCAAGGGGCAAAAGGCAAGGGCGCCCGGGGCCGCAGGCCCGCTATCCCTAGAGAAAATGCACCGCGAACGCTGCCCTGGAGGTCGATCGCCTTCTCCCCTCGTGGGAGAAGGTAAGAACGAGCGACCGCCGCTAGCGCTTCTCGCCGTTCAATGCGCGCGCCATGTCGTCGAGCCGGCGCTCCGCATCCTCCGCGTCGAGGCGCACCAGCATCTCGTGCCAGGCCCGATCGGGTGGCACCGGCGGGGGCTCGGGATGCGCCCCGAGGTCGAGACGCTTCAAGCCCTTCCTGATCCGCAGCAATAGCCGCGGGGCTCTCGAACGCGATGTCAGCAACGCCACAACTCACTAGAGACCCTACTGGGTCGAAACTCATAGATCCGCCAATGGTTCAGCCGGCGGCGCCCTCTCCCTGAGGAGAGGGCGAAAAACTCATTCTTCGAGCATGCGCTTGAGGAGTTCGATCTCTTGGGCCAGCTCGCCGTCATCCTTGATCATCTGCTCGACCTTGCGGACCGAGTGGAGAACCGTGGTGTGATCGCGGCCGCCGAAGCGCCGGCCGATTTCCGGCAACGAGCGCGAGGTCAGGGCCTTGGCCAGATACATGGCGATCTGGCGCGGGCGGACCACGTCGCGCGAGCGGCGCGACGAGAGCAGGTCGTTGCGCGGCACCTTGTAGTGGCGCGAGACGATGCGGAGGATGTCCTCGATGCGGACGCGGCGGGCGTCGCGCTGGCGCACCAGGTCGGCCAGCGTGCGCTCGGCGAGCGCCACGGTGATCGGCTCCTTGGTCAGCTGGTTGGCGGCCAGGAGGCGGTTCACCGCCCCATCGAGGTCGCGGCCATGGCTGACCACGACGCGCGCCACATAGTCGAGCACTGCCGGGGCGAAATGCGCATCGGAGAAGCGGCTGACGGCCTGCTCGGCGCGCCGGGTGACGATGGCACGGCGGAGGTCGAGGTCGAACGAGTTGATCGGCACCACCAGCCCGCCGGAAAGCCGCGAGCGCACCCGCTCGTCGAGCATCTCGAGATCGCGCGGCGGCGCGTCGCCGGCCACCACGACCTGCTTGGCCCCGGTGAGGAGCGTACCTAGAGTATGGCCGAACTCGGTCGCGGACTTGCCCTGCAGGAACTGCATGTCGTCGATCAGCAAGAGATCGACCCGCCGCAGCCACTCCTTGAAGCCAAGCGCCGACTGGCGCTGCACGGCGGTGATGAAGTGGTACATGAAATGGTCGGCGGTCAGGTAGACGATGTTCCGGCCCGGCTCGGCCGCCCCGGCGGCCCAAGCGATGGCATTGAGCAGGTGGGATTTGCCGAGGCCAACGCTCGAGTGGATATAGATCGGGTTGAAGCTCACCGTATTGTTAGCGGCCGCGTGTGCGACCTGTTTCGCCACCTGCAGCGCCATCTCATTGGCCCCGCCGACGACGAAGCTGTCGAAGGTCATCTTCGGATCGAGCGCGGAACCGGAAAGCGCGTCGCCGCGCTGGGCCGGCTGAGCCGTCACCGGCTCGCGAATGGTACGCGGCGTCGGCGGCGCGGTGGTCACCTCGGCAACCACCGACTCGGTCGCGGGTTCGGCGTGATGGAGGCGCGGCCGAGCCTGGCCATTGACCCGCACGGTGAAGTGCAGCCGCTCGAGACCGGCAGACTCGGCGCGAAACGCCTCGAGAATCTTCTCGGAATAGTTCGACTGAACCCAGGAGCAGAGGAAACGGGTCGGAACGCTCAGGTGGGCGAGATCATCGACGATCTCTTCGAGCTCGAGCCGGGCGAACCAGGAATTGAACACATCCTCGCCCACGGCTGCCTTGAGCCGGGCACGGACGCGCTGGAAAACCTCGTTCGAGCCGAGTTGCTGGCCGTCCTTGCCGGTCATCATCATTCCCCCCTTGTCGCTGCCCAGCCCCTTTCCGCTATTTGCATCCGTCATCCAATCAGCACGACCCGCCGCCGAGTTCATCGCCATCGTGTTAGCCCCAAATCCTGTTCTCATGCCGCCCCTTATGGGAGCAGCGCCGCCAACCTTGCTGCCCGCAATTGCGGACAAACCTGTCCTGCCCGCGAACTTCGCCGCGGTTCAGTCTATTCAAACTTTCGAGTGATCCGGGTCGCTGATCGCGCCCGGGATACCGCAACGTCTTACGAGCCCGCAAGACTACAACTAGTACTAATCAAACCAGACTACGAAAGGAATTTCCCCAAGACTGCCGGCTGCGTCCACACCGCCTCAGCCACGATCTCAAAGTCAGCATTCCTGCCAGTCATGTCGCTCCTCTACTCGGTTCTAGCGCCGGATGTTCCTGAGCGACGAGGGCCATCTTAGAGGGGGGGAATTTTCCAATCAACGGGGGTTTTTTGCCTAGAGGGGGTTGACTCGCACCTCTTGCAAAAACCTTTCCGCGGCACTTTGTCCGCCCCCAAATCCAAGGCGCTGTGACTCAAGGGGGAATCGGGATTTCGTGAGGTTTTCGACACTCTGGCAATTGTGGCAACGTCGCATCAAATGCGGCATTTCATTCCTGACAGGCAGATGAAATTCTGATGACGGACACTGGCAAAGGCCCGGAAACGCAGGGCTTTCGCGAGGGGATAACTCTGTTGCCCAGTGTCGCAAAGCTGTCACAGTCTGCGAGATGGGCCTTTGCTCACCCCGAAATAAGAAAAGCTCCCGTGGGGGAGCTCTTCGGCCTTCGTAAAACTGTCGTAACTTCGTCTTGAAGCCTGGTGGCCGATCAGGCCTGCAGGGCCTTCACGCGCGAGTTCAGGCGGCTCACCTTGCGGGCGGCCACGTTGGCGTGGACGATGCCCTTCTGGGAGGCACGGACGATCTCGGGCTCGGCTGCCTTGAGGGCGGCGACGGCAACGGCGTGGTCGCCAGCAGTGATGGCTTCCTCGACCTTGCGGACGAAGGTGCGCATGCGCGAGCGGCGCGACTTGTTCACTTCGGTACGGGCCGCAATCTTGCGGGTGGCCTTCTTGGCGGAAGCAGTGTTGGCCATCAATTCCTCTTTGGCGCTCAACCCGTTGGCCCAGCCTGAGCCAGAAATCCAGGGGCGATGAAATGAAATCGGCGGCATCTCGGGCCGCCAAGTTGGGCGCTGTATAGTCGCGACGGGGTGGGACGTCAACTGGATTCCCCGGAGGCGGGGCTAGAGGGGCTGAGCGACCACCGACAACCACCGTCTTGCCTTCTCCCACAAGGGGAGAAGGTACTCCGTCCGGGACCTGCACCAGCTGTCAGTGCTGGCACACGGGACAAAAGAACGTCGAGCGCCCCGACTGGACGATGCGCTTGATCACCCCGCGACAGCCAGGCGTCGGGCACGGCTCGCCCTCGCGGTCATATACCGCAAAGCGGTGCTGGAAGTAGCCCGAGCCGCCGTCGGCATTGCGGAAATCGCGCAGGGTTGAACCGCCGGCGTCGATCGCCTCGATCAGCACAGTGCGCACCCCATCCGCCAGGTCCTCGAGGCGCTTCGACGGCTTGCCGGATTTCAGCACCAGCTTCCGTGCCTCGATGTCCGGGCGGATATGCGCGCGGTGCAGTGCCTCGCTCACGTAGATATTGCCAAGCCCGGCCACCACACGCTGGTCGAGCAGCGCCGCCTTCATCGGGGCTTTCTTGCCCTCGAAGCGCTCAGCCATCTCGGCGGCATTGAAGGCATTGGATAGCGGCTCGGGGCCGAGGCCCTCGAGATAGGGGCTATCCGCCTCATGCTCGAACAGATCGACGAAGCCGAAGCGGCGGGCGTCATTGTAGATGAGCTTCATTGCGCCGTGCTCGGGGTGGGTGAGTTCGAGCACCAGGTGGTCGTGCTTCCTATCCTCGTCGGGCTCGTAATACCGCGACGGTTCCTTGAACTTGAAATCCTCGAAGCGGTAGGCGCCGGTCATGCCGAGATGGCTGAGCCACGTCTTGCCGTTCGACAGCCGGAACAACAGGTACTTGGCACGCCGCCCGGTGCTCTCGATGGTCGCGCCCTCGAGCGCGGTCTTGAAGCCGTCGGGGAACGGGAAGCGCAGGTCTTTGCGGTTCAGCGTCACCTTGTCGATGTGGGCGCCCGTCACGTAAGGCTCGAGCCCGCGGCGCACGGTTTCGACCTCTGGCAATTCGGGCATCGGATCCTCGCTGGGTTCGGCGCCTCTATGTGACCGCAGGGGGCGCCGGTAACAAGCCCACCGTTCTGTCAGGGTTTAGCATGCGCCCGTTTCCCGCATGGCAAGCCTCAGCCCCATCCGCTATAACGCCGGCAATTCGGAGACGCGAGCATGGCTGAGACCACGCATTTCGGCGAACGGACGGTCGCCCTCGACGACAAGCAGGGCCTCGTCAACGACGTGTTCCATCGCGTTGCCGATCGCTACGACCTGATGAACGACCTGATGAGCGGCGGCGTCCACCGCATCTGGAAGGACGCCATGGTGGCGAGGCTTGCTCCGCCCAAACAGGGGAGCGTCCCGTACCGCGTGCTCGACATGGCCGGCGGCACCGGCGACATCGCCGAGCGCATTGTCAACGCCTCGGTCGGCTATGCCGAGGTCACCGTCTCCGACATCAATGCCGATATGCTTCGTGTTGGCGAGGAGCGCTCGCACGGCTGGCGCTTCCCGGCGCAGGTGAAGTTCGTCGAGGCCAATGCCGAGGAGCTGCCGTTCGAGGACGAGAGCTTTGACGCCTACACCATCGCCTTCGGCATCCGGAACGTGCCGCGGATCGAGCTGGCGCTGAAGGAGGCGCATCGCGTCCTGAAGCGCGGCGGGCGGTTCCTCTGCCTCGAGTTCAGCCAGGTCGATACCCCGGTGCTCTCCGATATCTACAAGGCCTTCTCCGATCGGGTGATTCCGCCGATCGGCCGCGCCGTCACCGGCGATGCGCAGCCCTACCAGTATCTGGTGGAATCGATCCGCAAGTTCCCGACGCCCGAGCGCTTCAGCCGGATGATTTCGGACGCCGGGTTCAAGCGCGTCACCCACACCCCGTTTACCGGCAACATCGCGGCGCTGCACGCGGCCTGGAAGCTCTGACACCATGGGGCTCGCCGCCTATTTCCGCCTGGCCCGGGCCGGCTTCGTTCTGGCGCGCGAAGGTGCGCTGTCGATCTTCGACAATGACGCGCTGCCGCCGGTGATGCAGGCCGGCGTACGCTTCGGGCGGCTGTTCGAACGTGGCGAGGTGAAGCGCACCGGCAAGGTCGAGCGGCTCACCCGCGCCCTCAACCGGCTCGGGCCCACCTATGTGAAGCTCGGCCAGACGCTGGCCACCCGCCCGGACATCGTCGGCGCCGACGTCGCCGCCGAGCTCGCGGTGCTGCAGGATGCGATGGAGCCGTTCGACGACAAGCTCGTTCCGGGGCTGCTCGAGGCGGCACTCGGTTCGCGCGCCGCAGAACTCACCAATATCTCCCCGCCCATCGCCGCGGCCTCGATCGCCCAGGTCCATCACGCGACGCTCACCGAGGGCAATGGCGGGCACAAGGTGGCGGTGAAGATCCTCCGCCCCGGTATTCGCCAGCGCTTCCGCGCGGATATCGAGAGCCAGTATGCCGGCGCCAGGCTCGCTGAAACGCTGGTGCCGAAGCTCCGCCGCCTCCGGCCGGTCGACGTCGTGACGACGCTCGACCGCTCGGCCCGCGTCGAACTCGACCTGCGACTTGAGGCAGCGGCGATCTCGGAGTTCTACGAGAACATCAAGGACGATGCCGGCTTCGTCATCCCCAAGGTCTTGTGGGACTACACCTCGGACGGCGTGCTCACCACCACCTGGGTCGACGGCATCCCGATCCGCGACAATGCGGCACTCGATGCTGCCGGGGTCGACCGCAAGGAACTGGCGAAGAACCTGCTACAGGCCTTCCTCCGCCACACCGTGCGCGACGGGTTCTTCCATGCCGACCTGCACCCGGGAAACCTCTTCGCCGACCCCAGGACGCAGGACGTCATCGCCGTCGATTTCGGCATCATGGGCCGCATCACCCGGCGCGAGCGGCGCTTCCTCGCCGATATCCTCTACGGCTTCATCACCCGCAACTACCGGCTGATCGCCGAGCGGCATTTCGAGATCGGCTACGTGCCGCGCACCCAGTCGATCGACGACTTTGCCCTGGCGCTGCGCGCCATCGGCGAGCCGCAGCATGGCCGCCGTGTCTCCGATATCTCGATGGCGAAGGTCTTGGGGCAGCTGTTCGCCACCACCGAACTGTTCGAGATGCAGACCCGGCCGGAGCTGATCCTGCTGCAGAAATCCATGGTGCTGGTCGAGGGCGTGGCGCGAGCGCTCGACCCCGAGCTCGATATCTGGACCATTTCCGAGCCGATCGTCGGCGACTGGGTGCGCCGCTCCGCCGGCCCTCTCGGCCGGATCGAGGAGCTGAAGGATCATTTCGACACCGTGGTTGCGACCCTCGGCCGGCTGCCGGCCATCGTCACCAAGGCAGAGACAGCGCTCGACGATTACGAGCGCGACAAGAACTCGCCGGACCGCAAGTTCAACCGCTTCATGATCGTGGCTGGATTCTGGCTCGCCGCGGCGGTGCTGGTGATGGCGCTGTGGCGGCTGCTCGGACTCTGAACGCCGGTTCATCAAGCGTTCATCACTGAGGCCATACCGAGGCAACATGAGCTTGCGGCGCTTGGGACCGGCTCCTACAACGGGGGCAATGCGGCGGGCGATGTTGAGGAGAATTCCATGACCCTGAAGACCATTTCCCGGCTCGCCGGGATCCTGCTGCTCAGCGCGGGCCTCGCCGGCTGTATCGACATGACGGCGGAGATCGACGTCCAGTCGGAAACGACCGGCAAGGCGACCACCACCATGACGATGGGCGCTGATTTCTACCCGATGCTGAAGCAGATGGCCGCCGCGGGCGGTGAGAACGCCAAGCCGGACGACGGCTTCTGCAAGGAAGAGGGCGACGTCCTCACCGAGAACGCCGATGGCAGCGCCACCTGCGTCAGCGTGAAGGAAGGCGAACTCGCCAAGCTCACCGAAGAAGACGGCCCGAACAAGGATTCGAGCTTCACCGTGGTGAGCCCGGGCGTCGTGCGCGTCGCCTTCAAGACCAGCGAGATGACCAGCCAGCTCAGCGAAGGTACCGGCGGCGAACAGGACGCGCAGACCGCGGCGATGATGAAGACCTATTTCGAGGGTCACACCGCCACCATCCGCATCAAGGGCAAGAGGATCGTCGACACCAACATGACCAAGGTCGGCGACAACGCCGCCGAGGTGGTGCTGAAGTTCACCGAACTGCTCGATGGCACCGCCAAGCTGCCCGAAGAGTTCTTCGCCGTCGTCGATACGAACTGACCATGACGGATCGGGTCAAAGTCGATTTCATCTGGCTCGATCACGGCCGGGGCCTCGAAGCCCCGAAACAACAGAGCACGGGCGCGGCAGGAGTTGATCTCCTTGCCGCGCTCGGCGCTTCCGAGACCATGACGATCGAGCCCGGCAAGCGGGCCCTGGTGCCATCAGGCATGTCGATCGCGTTGCCGGCCGGCTACGAGGCGCAGGTGCGTCCGCGCTCGGGACTTGCGGTCAAGCACGGGGTCACGGTGCTCAATACTCCCGGGACGATCGACGCCGACTATCGCGGCGAGATCAAGGTAATCCTGATCAACCACGGCGACGCCCCATTCACCATCCAGCGTGGCGATCGCATCGCCCAGATGGTGGTGGCACCGGTTTCGAGCATAGAATTCGCGCTCAGGGAGACCCTCGATGAAACCAAGCGTGGTGAAGGCGGCTTCGGTTCGACTGGCCGCTAGTTTCGGTTTTCTCGCGCTCGCGGCTGCCCCGACGCTGGCCGGCGATGCCGCCAACCTGGCACTGCTCGGTTTTTCTCCGGATGGCCGCTATTTCGGCTACGAGGAGTTCGGCATCCAGGACGGCTCGGGCTTCCCCTATTCGAACATCTTCATTCTCGATGTCGCCGAGGACAAATGGGTCGGCGGCTCGCCGTTCCGGGTCCGGCACGACGAGGAGAGCCCAACGCTCGCGGGCGTCCGCACCGAGGCGACGGCAAAGGCGGCCAAGGCATTTGCCGATCTCGACATCACCGAGCCGGCGGTTATCGAGGCGCTCAACGGCGACGGTGAAGTGGGGCATGACGGCACGACGCTCACCTTCGGCGCGCGTGGCTTCGACATGAACCCGCCACCCAACCCGGTGAAGCTGAAGATCGAGACCTTCGCATCCACCTCGACGGTCCGTTGCGTAGAGGACTTCAGCTTCGAGCCACCGGTCGGCTTCGCGCTGACGCTGGAGGCCGATGGCAAGACCACGGAACTGCATCGCGATACCAGCGTCCCCGCCTCGCGCAACTGCACCGTCGCCTACCGGCCGTACGGCATCGTGGCGCCGGTCAACTGGTCGTGGCTGGGCCGCACGCCGGTCGCCATCATCTCGGTGTTCTCGCACGGCTTCGAGGGACCGGACCGCCGCTTCATCGCCGTGCCGGTGACTGGCCTTAAGTGACCGCCCTCAGTCCGGAAGAAATAAAGCGCTATGCCCGCCACATCGTGTTGCGCGGGGTGGGTGGCGACGGCCAGCAGAAACTGAAGTCGGCGCGGGTGCTGGTGATCGGCGCCGGTGGGCTCGGGAGCCCGGCGATCGCCTATCTCGCGGCGGCCGGCGTCGGGACGCTCGGCGTAGTCGACCACGACACCGTGTCGCTCTCGAACCTGCAGCGCCAGATGATCCACCAGAGCAACGGCATCGGCACGCCCAAGGCCGAGAGCGCGGGGACGTTCGTTGCCGGGCTCAACGCGCATGTCGAGTACATCCCGCATATCGAGCGCATCACCCAGGAGAATGCCGCGCGACTGCTGGAGGGCTACCACCTGGTGCTCGATGGCACCGACAATTTCGGTACCCGCAAGATCGTCGCGGAAGCGGCGGAATCAGCTGGGATCCCGCTGGTTTCAGGAGCCGTTTCGATGTTCGACGGCCAGGTCACGGTCCTAATGCCGGGCGGCAGGCAGTTCCGCGACCTCTACCCCGATACCCCGGACGAAGCCGACTTGCCCTCCTGCGAGGTGGTCGGCGTGCTCGGCGCTGTCACCGGCGTCATCGGCACGCTGATGGCGATGGAAGCGATCAAGCTGATCACCGGCGTCGGCGATCCGCTGGTCGGCCGCCTGCTACTCTACGATGGCAGGGCGGCGCGGTTCACGGAGTTGAACTACTAGGCTGGTATTCATCTATCCACCGGCGTCATCCGCGCGAAGGCGGGGGTCCGGTGGGATGCTTCAGGACCAGCGGACGTCGAGATATCGCACTAGGTTCCCGCCTTCGCGGGAATGACACCAGTGGTGATGGGCGACCTAGAAAGCGCAGACCGACCAGACGCGCCTACGCGTCCGGGTGCTGGAACACCAGCGTGGCGTTCGTCCCGCCGAAGCCGAAGCTGTTCGAGAGCGCGATGCCGATATCGACGTTGTCGCGGCGCTGGCGCAGGATCGGCATGTCGGCGAACACCGGATCGAGTTCCTCGATGTTGGCGCTTTCGCAGAGGAAGCGCTCCTTCATCATCAGGATGCAGTAGATCGATTCCTGCACGCCCGTCGCGCCGAGCGAGTGGCCGGTGAGCGACTTGGTGGCCGAGATCGGCGGACAGCTGTCGCCACTGCCGAACACGGTGCGGATCGCTTCCATTTCCTTCAGATCGCCGACCGGCGTCGAGGTGGCGTGCGGGTTGATGTAGTCGACCTTGCCCGTCACCGTCGACAGCGCCTGCCGCATGCAGCGGATGGCGCCCTCGCCCGACGGGGCGACCATGTCGTAGCCGTCGGAGGTCGCGCCATAGCCGACCAGTTCCGCGAGGATGGTGGCACCACGCGCCTTGGCGTGCTCGTATTCCTCGAGCACAAGTACGCCGGCGCCGCCGGCGATGACGAAGCCGTCGCGCTTCGCATCGTAAGCCCGCGAGGCCTTTTCCGGCGTGGCGTTGAAGTCGGTGGACATGGCGCCCATGGCGTCGAACAGGTTGCTGAGCGACCAGTCGAGATCCTCGTGGCCACCGGCAAAGACGATGTCCTGCTTGCCCCACTGGATCTGTTCGTAGCCCGCGCCGATGCAATGCTTCGATGTCGCGCAGGCCGAAGTGATCGAGTAGTTGACGCCCTGGATACCGAACGGCGTCGCCAGCGTCGCCGAAGCGGTCGAGCTCATCGCCTTGGGCACGGCCAGCGGCCCGATGCGCTTGGGGCCACGCTCGCGGGTGATGTCTGCCGCTTCGATCAGGGTGGGGGTGGAGGGGCCGCCCGAGCCCATGATGATGCCGGTGCGCGGGTTCTTGATGTCTTTTTCTTCGAGCCCGGAATTGGCGATCGCCTCTTGCATGGCGATGTAATTCCACGCCGCGCCCTTGCCCATGAAGCGGGTGGTGCGGCGGTCGAGCACCGCGAACGGATCGAGCTTGGGCGCGCCATGCACCTGGCAGCGGAAGTTGTACTTGGCATAGTCCTCGGCGAAGACGATGCCAGACTTGGCCTCCTTAAGGCTCACGATCACTTCATCGAGATTGTTTCCGATAGAGGAGACGATCCCCATGCCGGTGACGACAACGCGCCTCATATTGCCTCCTCTTGGTCCGCGGACCCTCAGGTCCGCCGGCGGGCAGAAATCAGGTGAAAAGACCAACGCGCAGGCCGGACATCTCGTAGATGATCTGGCCGTCGGCCTTCACCCAGCCGTCGGCGATGCCGAGCACGAGCTTGGACTTCATCACCCGCTTCAGGTCGATGCCATACTCGACGAGTTTGACATCATTGGTGATCTGGCCAGAAAATTTTACGTCGCCGCAGCCGAGCGCCCGACCCTTGCCGGGCGAACCGTCCCAGCAGAGGTAGAAGCCGAGCATCTGCCAGACGGCATCGACGCCGAGGCAGCCGGGCATCACCGGGTCGCCGATGAAGTGGCACTGGAAGAACCACAGGCTCGGATCCACGTCGAGCTCGGCGCGCACCAGGCCCTTGCCATGCGCGCCGCCTTCGCGGCTGATCTCGGTGATGCGGTTGAACATCAGCATCGGCGGGGCGGGCAGCTGGGCATAGCCCTTGCCGAACAGCTCGCCCTTTCCGCTCAGGATCAGGTCGTCATACCCGTAGGCGTTCTTCCGATCCGTCATAGGCCGGCTTTCTCCGTCGGTCAGTTGAGACCGTTACTAGAGAGCGGGGGGCGGAGGGTCAAGCGCGCCCAAGGGCAACCCACCGCCGCGCCTGTTGCCGCGACCGACCGCCGCTTGTGCAGAGCCACCCCGAAAGTTATAAGCTGCAAGCTGATAAGCCTTGTCACCAAAGGACCCGATGACCGACCGCAGCCTCAACGTACGGACCGTTCCGTCGCGCCGACCGTGCCTGACGGCGGTGCTCCGCATGGCGGGACTGCGGCCAACACGTCAGCGCGTGGCCCTGGCCGAACTGCTGTTCGGCGGTGCGCATCGGCATGTCAGCGCCGAGCAGTTGCATGACGAAGCGGCGGCGGCGCGGGTCAATGTGTCGCTGGCGACGATCTACAACAGCCTGCACCAGTTCCGCGAAGCGGGGTTGTTGCGCGAAGTGGCGGTGGACGCGTCGCGATCGTATTTCGACACCGACACCTCGGATCACCACCACTTCTATCTCGAGGACGAGCAGCGGGTGATCGATATCCCCGCGTCGGCCATCGTCATCCAGAACCTGCCCGAGCCGCCGCGCGGCATGGACATCACGCACGTCGACGTGGTGGTGCGGGTGCGGAAGGTTCGGGGCTAGGGTTCACCTCAACCACCGGCTTGCCTTCTCCCCTTGTGGGAGAAGGTGGCGCGAAGCGCCGGATGAGGGGTCCGCGAAACGAAGTGTAGCGCGATCGGAGCGTGAGCGACGAGCGACCGAGTGTGCGGAGAGAACCCCTCATCCGGACCGCCGGTGTCAGCCTCAGTCGAACGCTTCGTCCTTGTAGACGCCCCAGAGATCGCCCTGGTGCAGGTAGCCGTCGAAGACCTGCGGGCTGCCGTTCAGCGGGTGGGTGGTGGCGGCCACCTTGCACCATTTGCCGTCGCATTCCTTGATGTCGACGCGGAAGCTTGGGGTCAGCCAGGCGCGGACGACGGCATCGTCGTTGGCATCGCTGCGCAGGGCCACCGGCTCGGCGGCAGCGGGCGTCACGAGGCCGGCGCGCTTGCCCTGCAGGAGGTTCTGGTGCAGCCAGCCCTCGGAGCCGTCGACGTCGCGGATTTTACGCCAGGTATCGAATTCCTGGATGATCTCGACTGGAGTGCCGGCCTTCACATAGACCCAGGCCACGTCGTATTTCGTGCCCGGACCGACCCGCACGTTGATTGGGTTGGAGCGGGTGGTGACGAAGCGCGGCAGCGGCAGGCCGCTCGGCCCTTCGGCAGCGAGCGGGGCAATAGGCATGCCCATCCCGGCCGTGGCCAGAATTGCGAAAATGGCGGCGCGCAGAATCGTGGAATTCTGCCGCCCGTGGGAGCGCCTCGTGAGGAGCATGGAGCTGACTTTGCCGAACATGACTTTGCAGGGGTGTGCTTTTTTCCTACACTTATGCAAAAGACCTTAATGGTCGCTGAAAGCGCCTGATTTGACCCTCAGCCGGCCCAAAATTTTCGTTACCCGGCGCCTCCCCGAGCAGGTCGAGGCCCGGATGGCGACGCTGTTCGATACGACCTGCAAGCCGGTGGATGGGGCGCTCAGCCCTGACGCCATCATCGAGGGCGTTCAGGGCAAGGACGTGCTGGTCTCCTCGATCAACGACCGGATCGACGCCGAGCTGATCGCCCGGCTGCCGCCGGAGCTGAAACTCATCGCCCAGTTCGGCAACGGTTTCGACAATATCGACATCGAAGCGGCCTATGCTGCAGGGCTCACCGTCACCAACACGCCATCGGTACTGACCGAGGACACTGCCGACATGGCGGTGATGCTGATGCTGGCGCTACCGCGCCGGCTGGTCGAGGGCGCCGAGGTGCTGCCCACCACCGGCGAGTGGCCGGGCTGGTCGCCGACCTGGATGCTGGGGCGCCGACTGCGCGGCAAGGCCCTCGGCATCGTCGGCATGGGGCGGATCGGCACCGCCGTGGCGCATCGGGCCCGCAGCTTCGGGCTGAACATCCACTATTTCTCGCGCCACCGCCGCCCACCGCAGATCGAGGAGACACTGGGCGCCACCTACTGGGAATCGCTCGACGACATGGTGAGCGAGGTGGACATCGTCTCCCTGCACACGCCGCTCAGCCGCTCCACCCACCACATCCTCAATGCCGCCCGGTTGGCCGGGATGCGGCAGGACGCCTATGTGGTCAACGTTTCCCGCCCCGAGCTGGTCGACGAGGCGGCGCTGATCGGCGAAATCGAGAATGGACACCTGTCGGGCGCGGCGCTCGATGTGTTCGAGAGCCGCAACGGCATCGACCCGCGGCTGCTGCAGCTGGCCCGCGACAACAAGGTCGTGCTGACTGCCCACATGGCATCAGCGACGCTCGAAGCGCGGCTCGAGATGGGCGAGACGGTGATCGTCAATATCCGCGCCTTCATCGACGGCGCCCAGCCGCCGCATCGCGTACTGCCGGAAGGGCGCGGCAAGCTGGCCCGCGGCTAGTTCCTCCCTATTGTACCGAAAGCTCCTTGAGCCGCCCCTCGAGAAACCGCTGCTCGGCCGCCTGGTGCGTCAGCTCCAGCGCCGCGATGTAGGCCGCTCGCGCCTCGTCCTTCCGGCCAAGCCGGCGCAGCAGGTCGGCGCGTGTCGCGTGCAGGTAGCGGAACTCCCGCAAAGCCCCAGCCTGGAGAATCACCTCGATTTCGCGCAGCCCGGCCTCCGGCCCGTCCCGCATGGCCACCGCCACGGCGCGGTTCAGCGCAACCACCGGCGAGGCATCGGCTCGTACCAGGAGGTCGTAGAGCCGCACGACCTGATCCCAATCGGTCGCCTCGGCACTCGCCGCGGTCGCATGCTCGGCGGCAATTGCTGCCTCGATCGCGTAGGCGGTCAGCTCCGGCCGCGACATCACCCGCTCGACCAGCGCGACGCCCTCGGCGATTTCGGCCCGGTCCCAGAGCCGGCGATCCTGATCGGCAATCAGCACGAGATCGCCGGCGGCATCGGTTCGAGCGTCGCGCCGCGAGTGCTGCAGCAGCATCAGCGCCAGCAGACCTTCGGTCTCCGAATCGGGTTCCGGCAGCAGCGCGATGAGCAGCCTGCCAAGCCGAATCGCCTCGGCGCAGAGGTCGGTGCGCAGCAACTGTGCACCGTGGCTCGCCGCGTAGCCCTCGTTGAAGATGAGGTAGATGGTGCGCAGCACGGCATCGAGCCGCTTTGCGAGGTCCTGCGGCTCGGGCACCTCGTAGGGCAGCTCGAGCTCGCGGATGCGGTTCTTCGCCCGCACGATGCGCTGCGCGATGGTGGTGGGCTTGGCCAGAAACGCCGCCGCGATCTCCTCCGTCAGCAGTCCGCAGGTCTCGCGCAGGGTCATGGCGATCTGCGCGTCGGGAGGGACCTCGGGGTGGCAGCACACGAAGATCAGCCGCAACTGGTCATCGGCGATGGACTCGGGCTCGGGCGCCATCTGCGCCTCCTCTTCAAGCGCCAGCTCGGCGGCGACAACGTCGAACCGGGCCTTGCGACGGATCCGGTCGATGGCTTTGAAACGGCCGGCGGACACCAGCCAGGCCCGTGGATTGGCCGGCATGCCGTCGCGGGGCCATTGCTCTGCCGCGGCAAGAAAGGCGTCGTTCAGCGCCTCCTCGGCCCGATCGAAATCGCGCAGCAGCCGGATCAGCGTCGCCAGCACACGGCGCGATTCGGTGCGCCAGACAGTCTCGATGTTGATGGTGGCCACCGCGCCCTGCCCTAGCCGTCGGCCTTGTCGTGGCGTGGCACATGGTAGATCGGCCGCACCTCGATGGTGCCGTATTTGGCCAGCGGAATGCCGCCGGCAATGCGGATGGCATCATTGAGGTCGCGCGCTTCGATCAGGATGAAGCCGCCCAGCTGTTCCTTGGTCTCGAGAAATGGCCCGTCGGTGGCGGAGACCTTGCCGTCCCGCACCCTGACCAGCACCGCGGTCTCCGGCGGCTGCAGCGCCTGGGCTCGCACCAGGTTGCCGCTCTGCGCCAGTTCCTGGTCATAGCCCATCGAGTCGATATCGAGCGCCTTTCGCTCGGCGGCGTCGAGGTTGGCGAAGACCTGCTTGTCGTCGAAATGGACGAGACAGACGTACAGCATGTTCGGGTTCTCCCAGGATGTTGTCAGCTAATCGAACGCCGATGCCGTGTTTCGACAGAAACTCAGCCAGATTTTTGCTCCCCTGTCGAACCCAGGCGACCTGCAGCGCATTTTAGCGATTTCGTAACCCTCCGCTTCACCACACCGCTTCACCGCGCGCTAAGCGCTTCCCCGGATGGGACAACGCAACAACGCCGATCTTTGGCATCATGAAGCCGAATGCAGGAGCCTTGGGGGCTTTCCCAGCGATGTTTGCCGGCCTGAGCCATGCGCGTGAGCAGACGGAACTGCCCGTCCGTGTCCGCTCGCGCCTGTTGTCGCTGGCAACGGTACTGCTGGTGGTCACGCTGGTGGTGACCTCGATCGCCGGCTTCATCCATGTCAGCACGCAGCAGCGCATCCTCACCGATCTGAGGGTACATGGCGAACATCTGCGCTCGATGTACCAATCACTCATCGAAGCCGACGCCGATGCCATGCATTTTCTCACCGGCGAGACCGGGGCGCTGCGCACGCACCTGGCCCATGCGGCGCGCCTTGCCGGCCCCGAGGCCGATATCTTCGGCGAGGTGGCGCCGGTCAGCGCCGGCAAGCCGATCCCCGATCTGGTGCAGCAGCTGGTTGCCGACTGGACGGAAGCGATCGGACTGGCGACCGCGGGCAACGGGCAGGCCGGGTTGACGCTGCTCACCGGCCGCCACACCGGCGAGACCCTCACTGCCATCGGCACCGAGGTGGGCCGGGTGCTGAGCGCTTCCGATGCGCGGCTCGCCCTCCATGACGAGCGCATCCAGGTGGGTACGCTGCTGGTGCTGGTGTTGCAGCTGGGGGCCGGGTTGCTGGCCATTCTCGGGCTGCTCTATGCCTTCCGCTCCAGCGCCTCGGAGGCCGACGGCCGTGCGGCGGCGGTGGCCTCGGCGGATCGCTCGCGCGAGCAGGTGGCGCGGCTGTTCGAGATGGCGGATGTGCTGCAGAGCGCCGCTGACCATGCCGATGCCAATGCAGTGCTGAAGGCCACGGCGATCGAGCTGGTGCCCGGCTTTTCGGGGGCACTCTACGTGTTCAACAACTCACGCGACCGGCTGGTGCTCTCGACCACCTGGGCGCGGGCCGAGCATGATGCGCTGCCCGAAACCATCAATCCCGGCACGTGCTGGGCGCTGAAGCGCGGCAAGCCGCATTTCAACCGAGGCGACAGCAACAAGCTCTGCTGCGCGCATCACGTGGGGTCCGAAACCACCCTCGAGATTCCGATGATCGCCCGCGGCGAGATCGTGGGGCTGCTGCAGCTGTTCGCCTCGGGCATCAGCGCGGTCGAGCGGCTGGAACAGGTGACGGGCCTCGGCTCAGCCCTCGCCGATGGCATGAGCCTGGCGCTCGCCAATATGGCGCTGCGCGAAAAGCTCAGGAACCAGGCGCTGCGCGACCCGCTGACCGGGCTCTACAACCGCCGCTACATGGAAGACTGCCTGCAGCGCTTCGTCCGCCTCGCCGAGCGCGAGAACCGCGAGATCTCGCTGATCATGGTCGATCTCGACCACTTCAAGCGGCTCAACGACGAGCACGGCCACAGCTTCGGCGACCAGGTGCTGCGCGATACGGCGCTGGCGCTCACTGGATCGCTGCGGGAAACCGATATCGTTTGCCGCTTCGGTGGCGAGGAACTCGTGGTGATCCTGCCCGATTGCCCGCTCGAACGCGCTGCCGACAAGGCGGAATTGCTGCGGTTGAGGATCGAGGAGCTGAGCAATACGCACGGCACCGACATCTCGGCGTCGTTCGGCGTCGCCTCGTTGCCGCACACCTCGCAGAGCGTCAGCGACCTGCTGGTTGCCGCCGACCAGGCGCTCTACAAGGCCAAGCAGGCAGGTCGCAACCAGGTGGTGAGAGCCCCGCTGCGACCGTTCCGCGTGGACCGGGCTGCCGACGATGCGGCCCAGCTCGAAGAGTTCCCTCGCGCCGCCGCGGAATAAGCTCAGCCGGTCAGGCCGTAGCGGCCGACAAGCACCGGAATCGACTCGAAATGCATCTCGATGCCGTAGCGGCTCCAGGTCTCCGCCGCTGCGCCGAGGTCGAGTTCGGGTTTGCCGAGCACGGCCGCCATCTCGCGGAAGTAGTCCTCGAAGCCGCCGGGCGAGATGATCTCGAGCAGCCGGGCGGGTTCGTCGCCGGCGTTCCAGAAAGCGTGCGGCACGGCTCGGGGCTTCAGCACTAGGTCGCCGGGGCCGGCTTCCAGCACCTCGTCGCCCAGCTGCAGCCCGATCTTGCCTTCGAGGATGAAGGAGTATTCGTCCTCGCGGCTGTGAGTATGCAGCGGCGCCCCAAGCGAACGCGGCGGCAGCGGATGCTCGACCAGCGAGAAACCACCGCCGGTCGTGGCGCTGTCGAGCATGAAGCGAACACCCAGCGCTCTCAGCTGCACGCGATCGCCGGCCTCAGGGCCGAGCAGGTGATCGAAATAGGTCATGGCAGATCTCCATTTCAATGTACGCCCCGCTCATTCAATTGCCACACTTGCGGGCCTGAGTCAATTTCGATAAACATGTCGATCAATGAATAGACCATACCGGCAGAACAAGCGCGCCGAAGCCGCGGCGGAAACCCGGCGGCGGATCGTCGAGGCGACGGTGGAGCTGCATCGCACCGTTGGCCCGCGGCATACCACCGTGGCCGAGGTGGCGCGCCGCGCCGGGGTCGAGCGCCTTACGGTGTACAACCACTTTCCCGACGAAGCCGACATGGTGCGAGCCTGCCAGGGGCACTGGCTCGGCCTCCATCCGCCGCCCGATCGTGCCGGCTGGGCGGCGACGCTCGATCCGGAGGCGCGGCTGCATCAGGCCCTCACCAGTCTTTATGCCTGGTTCGAGGAGACCGAGGAGATGACCAGCCGGGTGGTCCGCGACGCGCCGGACCTGCCCTCGTTCGACTTCATCGTGAAGGGGTGGATCGAGCAGAACCGGTGCACGGTCGAGATCTTGGCCGAGGGCCGGGTCCCGACATCGCGGCTGGACGCAACGCTGCGAACCGTGACCAGCTTTCACACCTGGCAGGTGCTGCGCCGGCAGGCCGGGCTTGGAACCGATGCGGCGATCGCGCTGGCGATGGACTGGGTGAGCGCAGCCGAACGCGCTTAGGGGAGTAGCCGCTTCGACAGCATGGTTTCGTACTGCAACTGCTGCTGAACCAGCTTTTGCTGCTGCAGGTCGCGCTGGATGCGGCTCAACGTAGCGTCCAGTTGAGTCTGCAGGGTCCGCTCTGCGGTGGATTGCGCCAGCTCCTGCTGCAGGCAGAGGGTGCGCTTCAGGTCGTTGCCGGTATAGCCGTCCTTGGCGCTGTCATGCAGCGGATAGCAATAGGCCTGCGCCCCCGAACTGAGGGCGACGACGACGAGCGATGCAAGCAAGATGCGCATGGGGCGAATCTGGGGACTCCGGGCCGCTGGCGCAAGTCACGATCACGCGCGCGGTGCGGCGGTGCTTTGGCGGACGATCAGTTCGAGCGGCAGGCTTTCGCGATGCACGCTGCCATCATGCTCGAGGATGGTCTTGACCGCGCGGCGGCCGATCTCGGCGATCGGCTGGACGACGGTGGTGAGCGGCGGTTTGGCGATGGCGGCTTCCGGCACGCCGTCAAAGCCGACGATCGAGATATCGCCGGGCACGCTGATGCCGCGTTCGGCCAGCATTTCCAGCGCGAACATCGCCACGCGGTCGGACATGGCGAGGATGGCGGTCGGCCGTTCGGGGCCCGCGAGGATGTGGTCGAGCCCGCGGCGCACGCTGTCAGCGGTGCTGCGGGTTTCGTAGATCGGGATCGACTCGCGATCGACGCCGTAGAGCGCCAGTTCCTCGAAATAGCCGTAGGCGCGGTCGCGTGAGGTGGAATAGGTGGCCGCCGCAATCTCGGCGCCGCCGACCGGCCCCTCGTGCTGGTCGTCCAGCTCGAGGGCGAGGACGCCGAAGCGGCGGTGGCCGAGCTGGGCCAGGTGCCGGGCCGCCATCTGGGCGCCGGCATAGTCGTCGACGCCGATGGCGGAGATGGTCTCGTCGGGCTTGCCGAGCGCCAGCGCCACAAAGGGCAGCTGCCGCTCGCGGGTCAGCTCCACCAGCTTCTCGCCGTTCTCGATGCAGAGCAGCACGAAGCCATCGACCAGCGCGCTCTGGATATTCCAGGCCAGCCGCTCGCTGTTGCGGGCCGAGACCAGCGCCAGCCCGGCGCCGCGCTCGTCGCAGGCTTCCGAGATGCCCTGCATCAGCACACGGGCGAACGGATCGTCGAAGAAATAGGATAGCGGCTCGGCGGTGGCGACGCCGATGGCGTTGGACTTGCCGGCGCGCAACAGGCGGCCGCGTGGGTCGGGACCGGCATAGCCGAGATCGCGGGCGGTCTGCTGCACCCGTTCGCGCACTTCCGGGCGAACCAGGTCGGGCCGGCTGAAGACGTTGGACGCCGTTCCCTGTGAAACCCCCGCGGCTTTCGCCACATCGCTCAACCGCACCAGATCGCGTGCCATCCGAACCTTTCCTGTTTGCCGGGGCCTCGCGTTGCCCGGCCTTGTTCGCATCGTACCCAAGTCCTTCTCATATAGCACACTTTTGTATCGGTTCAAATTCTGCTTGACTCGAAGGCTCGCCTGAGTATCATTGAACCGATTCAAGAGATCAATCCGCCGACCTATTGAATCGGTTCAAGTCGAAAGGAGACTTGTGATGATTCCCGCCAGCTATCTCTACAAGGATGCCTACAAGCAGCACTGGGGCGAGGATTTCGCCCGCCGGTCGGGCGAGGAGCCCTGGGAAGTGCACCGCGACGCCGGACTCTGGGAAAAGCCAGCGCTGTGGCGCCGGCTTTCCAGCCTCGCCGCCCGCCTGTCCGGATCGACGGGGCGTGCCACCGACACTTCGGCTTCGGGGCACCACTGCCCCGAAGCGACCGATCGCAAGCCGGCGCTGCCCGCCTAACGTTGCTCCGGCCAGGTGCCGCTTTCGCGCTGCGCTTTCTCCCGATCGAGGGTCTCGCCCGAGACCTCGTCGTGGACGAAGTCCTCGACCTCGGAGACGCGGCGCACCTCGACCTCCTCGCCTTCGCCCCACATCGGGATCTTCTTCACCCAGCCGATGGCCTCGTCGAGCGAGTCGGCCTTGATGATCCAGAAGCCGCCGATCAGCTCCTTGGCCTCGGTGAACGGCCCATCCTTGACCACCAGCTTGCCCCCCTGCATGACCACCTTGGCGCCGGTCTTCGACGGTTGTAGGCCCTCACCCGCCAGCAACACGCCGGCGTCGATCATCTCCTTGTTGAGCTTGCCCATCGCGGCGAGCAGTTCTGAGCTCGGCGGCGGCGAGGGTTCCTTGCCTTTGACGATGATCATGTAGCGCATGTGGGGTCTCCCGGTTTGGTGGCCTGTACCCCCAATCCTGCGTCAAAAGAAAAGGCACGGTCAAACAGGGGCCCATCTGCGCCAACTCACAATGCGCCAACGCGCGGTCACCCTGCCTCCTGTTGCGACAGGCGAGGCCGGTTGAAAGACCGCGCCACCAATGGCGGACATTGGCCGCATCGCTAAAGCGTTGACTTAAGCATCTCCGCTTGATACTTAAGCCCACCCTTAAGTGAAAGGAACGGCCATGACTGACCAGATCAAGCGCGCCACCGCCCGCGAATGGACCGGCCTGGCCGTGCTGGCGCTCCCCACGCTGCTCATTTCCATCGACGTCTCAGTCATCCTCCTCGCCCTGCCGCGGATCAGCGAGACGCTGCAGGCCGACAGCGCCCAGCAATTGTGGATCCTCGACATCTACGGTTTCATGCTGGCCGGCTTCCTCATCACCATGGGGACGATCGGCGACCGGATCGGCCGTCGGAAGCTGCTGATGTTCGGCGGCGCTGCCTTCGCAGCTGCCTCGGTGCTCGCCGCGTTCTCGACCAGCGCGCCGATGCTGATCGGGGCGCGCGGCCTCCTCGGCATTGCCGGGGCGACGCTGTCGCCATCGATCCTCGCACTGATCACCAACATGTTTCACGACGAACGGCAGCGCGGCTTCGCCATCTCGATCTGGCTCACCTGCTTCATGGGCGGCATGCTGCTCGGGCCGCTGGTCGGCGGCGTCATGCTCGAGCATTTCTGGTGGGGCGCCCCGTTCCTGCTCGGCGTGCCGGTGATGCTGCTGCTGCTCGCCACCGCCCCGGCGCTGCTGCCCGAATACAAGGCGCCACATGCCGGCAAGCTCGACCTGTTCAGCGTGGTGCTGTCGCTCGGCGCCATCCTGCCGGTAGTCTATGGCCTCAAGGAGCTGGCAAAGGGCGACGTGTCGCTCACGACGTTCGCCGCCATCGCGGTCGGGCTCATCCTTGGCGTCGTCTTCATCCGCCGGCAGGTGACGCTGGCGCATCCGCTGGTCGAGCTGAAGCTGTTCAAGAACGTCGCCTTCACCGCGGTGATCGGCGCCATGTTCCTCGTCACCGTCACCGGCGCGTTCATGGTGTTCATGGCGCAGTATTTTCAGCTGGTCGCCGGCCTCTCGCCGCTCTGGGCCGGGCTCTGCGGCCTGCCCAGCATTCTCTTGATGATAGTCGGCTTCATGCTGGCGCCGAAGCTGGCGCAGACCATCCGGCCGGGTCGGCTGATCGCTGGCGGCATGTGCCTCTCGATCCTGGGTCTGCTGATCGTCGTGCTGTTCGTCGAGAGCTTCGGCGTCCCCGCGATGATCGTCGGCTTCGCTCTCTTCAACCTCGGCTGCGCGCCGATGGTGACGCTCGGCACCGGCATCATGATGGGCTTTGTCGAGCCGACCCGTGCCGGCGCCGCCGCGGCGCTGCAGGAGACCTCGTCGGAGTTCGGCTTCGCTTTGGGCATCGCCGCCCTCGGCAGCCTCGGCACGCTGATCTATCGCGGCACGCTGGCCGGCTCGCTCCCCGCCGATCTCAGCGCCGAACAGGCCCGCCTCGCCTCGGAGACCCTTGCCGGTGCCTTCACCGTCGCCGCGAACCTCCCCGATGGCGCGTCGCTGATTGCCGCTGCCAACCAGGCGTTCGTGCTGTCGATGCGGCTCGTCGCAGGGGTCGAGGCCGGCATCTTCGTCCTCATCGCCATCGTCGCGCTGACCGCGCTGCGTGGCGTCAAACCACTCGGCGCCATTTCCGGCGCCCACGGCACTCCGCCCGAGGCGGACACGGAAGACCGTCTGGCTGCTGCCCAATGACGGTCGGATCGGCGGCGGGAGAAGCGCTGGGTACGTGAACCCCGCCGCCGATCAACTCAGTAGCGCTGCGGCGCCGCCGGCTTGTTGCCCATGATCTCTTCGATCTTCGCCAGCACGTCCGGCGTCATCTTCGACTTCGAGTCGAGCGCCTTGAGGTTGTCCTTCAGCTGGCTGAGCTTGGAGGCGCCCAGGATCACCGTCGACACGTTCGGATTGGCGTTGCACCAGAGCAGTGCCAGGTGGTGGATCGGCATGCCGAGCTCATCGGCGAGCTTGGCCAGCTGCTTCACCTTCGCGAGCTCGGCGCGGCCCTTGTCACTGTCGAGCCGTGCCTTCAGCCACTCATAGCCGGGCAGGTTCATGCGGCTGTCCGCGGGGATGCCGTCATTGTACTTGCCGGTCAGGATACCCGAAGCCAGTGGCGACCAGATCGTCGTGCCCAAGCCGAACAGGCTGTAGAGCGGGAGGAACTCAGCCTCGACCTTCTCGCGGCGGAACAGGTTGTATTCCGGCTGCTCCATGGTCGGCGGGGTCAGGTGCTCCTGCCGGGCGATCGCATAGGCTTCGGTCAGCTGCTGCGCCGTCCATTCCGAGGTGCCCCAGTAGAGCACCTTGCCCTGCGTGATCAGGTTGTGCATCGCCCGCACCGTCTCTTCGATCGGGGTATCGATGTCCGGGCGGTGGCAGAAATAGAGATCGAGATAGTCGACCTGCAGGCGCTTCAGTGCGGCATGCGCAGCGTCGGTCACGTGCTTGGCGCTCAGGCCCTTCTGCGTCGGCTTCGAGCCGCCCCAGAACACCTTGGACGACACCGCATAGCTGTCGCGGCTCCAGTTCAGCGCCTTCAGCGCCTCGCCCATGACGATCTCGGCGTTGCCCTGCTCATAGCCTTCGGCATTGTCGAAGAAGTTGATGCCGTTGTCGTAGGCGTAACCCATGATCGAGGCGGCGGCGTCTTCGCCGACCTGCTTGCCAAAGGTCACCCAGGCGCCAAATGAAAATTCACTGACCCGAAGGCCAGCCTTGCCGAGGCGGCGGTATTCCATGATGTCGATGTCCGTGGTTGGGGTCGTCGGAAGGAAGGCGGTCGTTTTATCGTCGCTTGCCGATGAATACAACGGCAGCATGACGGATTACCGACAGTTCCGCCGCACCCTCGCCATCACCATGGTCTGACTTGCCGTGCGGGAGCGCAGCGGCCACAGTCCCCATTCCCCGATCGGAGACCGACATGCGATTCATCATCTATGGCGTCGGCGCCATCGGCGGCACCTTCGCCGCGGCGCTGGCCGGCGCGGGTCACGAGGTAGTCGGCATCGCGCGCGGCGGCATGCTGCAGGCAATCCACGCCAATGGCGGCCTGATGTTCCGCACCACGGCAACGTCCCAGCTGGTGCACTTTCCAGTGGTTGGCGCGCCCGCCGAGCTCGAGTTTCGGCCCGATGACGTGATCCTTCTCACCATGAAGGGTCAGGACACCGCGCTGGCGCTCGCGGCGCTGCGCGCGGCCAGCGCAACCACACAGGCCGTGGTCTGCGCCCAGAACGGCGTCAACAACGAGCCGCTGGCGTTGCGGCTGTTTCCCAATGTCTACGGCATGACGGTGATGCTGCCGGCCGACTACGTGACGCCCGGCGAAGTCATCTGCTACGGCCAGCCGAAATACGGCATGGTCGATCTCGGCCGCTATCCGCATGGGCTCGACGACAACGTGGCGGCGATCGCCACGGCCTTCGACAGCGCGGGTTTCGCCGCCTTCCCGCTCGAGCACGTGATGCGCTCGAAATACGGGAAGCTCCGCGACAACCTCGGCAACGTGGTCGAGGCGGCGCTCGGACACAGCAGCCGCTCGGGACCGTTGATGGACGCGATCCAGGCCGAAGCCGAGGCGGCCTACCGTGCCGCAGGAATCGATTGGGTGGCCGTCGGCAACGACGATCCGCGGCGGAAGGGCCTGATGAAGATGGGCGCCGTCGACGGCGTCACCCGCACCGGCGGTTCGTCGGTCCAGAGCCTGAAGCGTGGCACCGGCACCATCGAGACCGACTATCTCAACGGCGAGATCGTGCTGCTCGGCCGCCTGCATGGCGTGCCCACTCCGCTCAATGCCGGGCTCGTCGCCGTCGGTCGGGAGCTGGTGGAGAAGAGTGCGAAACCCGGGAGCATGACCGAGGCCGAGTTGCGGGTGCGGCTGGGTGTCTAGCCCGCCCTTGCACCGATCCGTCATCGGCGCTATATGAACGCCAACAACATCTCTGGCTTAAAGCGAGAGTGGGGTGCCGAAGCGGCCCCCGCTCTTTTTGTTATCCAAAGGCCCAAAAGAGCGGCATGACCTTCGATCTGACCGAAAAGCGCTACATCAAAGAGACCGGTCTCGAGCAGCGGATCGCCCGCATCGTCGAGCCCGTCGCCAACGATCTCGGCTATAGCCTCGTGCGTGTGAAGATGACGCAGGAGAACGGCCTGACGCTGCAGATCATGGCCGAGGACGGCAACGGCCGCTTCAACATCACCGACTGCGAGCGGCTGAGCAAAGACGTCTCACCGGTGCTCGATGTCGAGGATCCGATCGACCGCGAGTACCATCTCGAGGTGTCGTCGCCCGGTATCGACCGGCCGCTGGTGCGGGCCCGTGATTTCGCCACTTATGTGGGTCATGAGGCCAAGATCGAGCTTTCCGACCTGCTCGATGGCCGCCGCCGCTTCCGCGGCATCATCAAGGCGGTCGATGGCGACAGCGTCATCGTCACGCTGCCTGATGTGCCCAAGGGCACCGACCCCGACTTCAAGCTGCCGCTGATGCTGTTGGCTGAGGCCAAGCTGGTGATGACCGATGCGCTGATGAATATCGCGCAGGTCGACCAGGAAGAATTTCCGATCGACGATGACGAAGAAATCGAGACCGTCGAGATCCCTACTGAATCCGAAGAAGACGCTTCCACTGAGGAGACCAACTAAATGGCCGTTAGCGCGAACCGCCTGGAGCTGCTCCAGATCGCTGATGCCGTAGCCCGCGAGAAGTCGATCGATCGCATGATCGTCATCGAGTCGATGCAGGACGCGATCGAGAAGGCGGCCAAGACCCGCTACGGCGCCGAGACCAACGTGCGCGCCGAGATCAACCCCAAGACCGGCGAGCTGCGCCTGTGGCGGCTGCTCGAGGTGGTCGAGGCGGTGGAAGAACCCGGGCGCCAGGTCGAGCTCAAGTACGCCAAGACGAAGAACGACGCCGCCAAGCTCGGCGACTTCCTCACCGAGCCGCTGCCGCCGATCGAGTTCGGCCGCATCGCCGCCCAGTCGGCCAAGCAGGTGATCGTGCAGAAGGTGCGCGATGCCGAGCGTGACCGCATGTATGAAGAGTACATCAACCGCGTCGGCGAGATCGTCAACGGCACGGTCAAGCGCGTCGAATACGGCAACGTCATCGTCGATCTCGGCCGTGGCGAAGCCATCATCCGCCGCGACGAACTGATCCCCCGCGAGCTCTATCGCTACGGCGACCGCGTCCGCGCCTATATCTACGACGTGCGCCGCGAGCAGCGCGGCCCGCAGATTTTCCTCTCCCGCACGCATCCGCAGTTCATGGCCAAGCTGTTCATGCAGGAAGTGCCGGAGATCTACGACGGCATCATCACCATCCGCTCGATCGCCCGCGACCCGGGCAGCCGCGCCAAGATCGCCGTGACCTCGTCGGATTCCTCGATCGACCCGGTCGGCGCCTGCGTCGGTATGCGTGGTTCGCGCGTCCAGGCGGTGGTTGCCGAACTCCAGGGTGAAAAGATCGACATCATCCCGTGGACCGAATCGATCGCCGACCTCGTCGTTTCGGCGCTGCAGCCGGCTGATGTGGCCAAGGTCGTGCTCGACGAGCAGGCCGAGCGCATCGAAGTCGTGGTGCCGGACGAGCAGCTCAGCCTCGCCATCGGCCGTCGCGGCCAGAACGTGCGCCTCGCTTCGCAGCTGATCGGCTGGGATATCGACATCCTGACCGAGCAGGAAGAGTCGGAGCGCCGCCAGAAGGAATTCACCGAGCGCTCTGCTTTGTTCATGCAGGCCCTTGATGTTGACGAGATGGTTGCCCAACTACTGGCTTCCGAAGGCTTCTCCTCGGTCGAGGAACTTGCCTATATCGATGCGTCCGAAATCGCCTCGATCCAGGGCTTCGACGAAGAGACCGCCGGCGAGATCCAGCAGCGCGCCACCGACTACCTGGCGGCGATCGAGAAGGCCAATGACGACGAGCGCATCAAGCTCGGCGTCCTTGACGAGCTGTACGAGATCCCGGGCCTGAATGCGGCGATGCTCGTCGCGCTGGGCAAGGAAGACATCAAGAGCGTCGAAGACTTTGCGGGCTGCGCCGCCGACGATCTCGTCGGCTGGACCGAACGCAAGGACGGCGAGACCAAGCGGTTCGAGGGCACCTTCAAGGATTTCCCCGTGTCGCGCGAAGAAGCCGAAGAGATGATCCTCCAAGCCCGCCTGAAGGCCGGCTGGATCACCGAGGCCGATCTTGCCGTGCCCGACGAAGAGCAGTTCGAGGAAGGGGCGCCCGCGTAATCGGGTGGTTTAGAGCCCGGTGCCGCGTCGCGAAGAAACCGAGAGGCAGTGCGCCCTCACCCGTGAGGTGAAGCCCATTGCCGAACTCATCCGCTTCGCCGTCTCTCCCGACGGCGAGGTGGTGCCCGACACCGACGGCAAGGCCGAAGGTCGTGGCGTATGGATTAGCCTGGGCCACAAGTTCGTGGCCGAGGCGCAGAAGAAGAAAGCCTTCGCCAAGAGCCTCAAGGCTGAGGTGAAGGTGCCCGACGATCTTGCCGGACTGACCCGGCGCCGGCTCGAGGAGCGCTTTCTCAGTGCCCTCAGTCTCGCCAAGAAAGCGGGGCAGCTGGTGACCGGCTCGATGAAGGTCAAGGCGGCGATCGAGGCGGGCGAAGTGCAAGGTCTCCTCACCGCGACGGACGCGGCCGAGGACGGCAGGAACAAGCTCCTGGGTTCGCTCAAGGGCTACACAATGGCGGCGGAAGAGGCAGGTTTTGGGCCCGCTTTAACCCCTCATTTCGAATTGCTCGATTCGGGCCAAATGGGTTTGGCACTCGGGATCGAAAATGTGATACATGCTGCGCTCATCAAGGGGGGCGCGGCCCAGGCGGCAGTGCAACGAGCTGAAAGATTGGCTCGTTACATCGCCAACTAGATGGGTTGTTTGAGCGGCGCAGCAGCGCTATGCCGCCCCCTGAGCCCTACAATCGGACTTGGTCAGAGAGCGCGAAGCCGCGCTTTCTCGGGCAAGTTTCGTGAAGGAAGACGCGAGTTACATGGCTGATAACGACGACAAGCGCGAAGATTCTGGTGCCGGCGGCAAGAAGACGCTGTCATTGAAGGGAGGCCCCTCGATGGGGGCACGCCCCAATGTGGCACGTTCGTCGCGGAACACTGTGGTCGTCGAGAAGCGCACCCGCTTTGTGCCGCCCGGCTCGCCGGTGCACACCCCGCATCCGCCCCGCCCGCCGCAGGGTGGTGGCGGCGTCGCCCCTTCACAGGGTTCGGGCCGCCCGGCTTCGTCCGGTGCGCCGTCGGGCAATCGACCGTACCAGTCCAACCAGGGCCGTCCGCCGCTCCGTTCAGGTTCCGGCCCGCGCCCGAGTGCCGGCCTCAGCGCCACCGAAGCCGATGCCCGCGCTCGTGCGCTGCGTGAAGCTGCCGGCCGCCAGGCCGAGGATGAAGCCCGCGCCCGCGCCGAGGAAGCTCGCCGCAACGAGGAAGACGCCCGTCGTCGCGCCCTCCGCGAGGAAGCTCAGCGCGCCGAAGAGGCTAAGGCTCGTGCCGCCGAAGGCGAGCGTGCCCTCGAGGAAGTCGCCGAGATCTCAACCGTCTCTCGCGAACCGCGCGTTTCGCCGGCCCGTCGTGCGGCCGCCACTCCCGGTGCCCGTCCGGTCACCCCGGTGGCCGAGCTTCCGCCGACCCCGCCGTCCGAGGCCGATGGCCGCAAGACCCGCACTGCCCCGGCAGCGCGTCCGCTGGTCAATGCCGCAGAGCTCGAGAACGCTCGTCGTGGTGGCGCCGCCCGCGTCGCTGCAACGCCCGAGCGTCCGACGCGCCGCGCCGGCGAGGAAGCCTTTGCCCGTGGTCGCCTGACCGTCACCAATGCCGGCTCGGAATCGGATCGCGACAAGGGCCCGTCCCTCGCCGCCATGCGCCGCCGCCGCGACAAGAAGATGGGCCGCAACCAGCAGCAGGCGCCCAAGCTCAGCCGTGAAGTGACCATTCCCGAGGCGATCACTGTCCAGGAACTGGCCAACCGCATGTCGGAACGCGCCGTCGACGTGATCAAGATCCTGATGGCCCAGGGCCAGATGGTGAAGATCACCGACGTCATCGACAGCGACACTGCCGAACTGATCGCCACAGAACTCGGCCACACCGTCAAGCGCGTCTCCGACGCCGACGTGGAAGAGGGTCTGTACGACATCCCGGCCGACGACAAGGCCGAGGACCTGACCAACCGCGCGCCGGTCGTGACCATCATGGGCCACGTCGACCACGGCAAGACCTCACTGCTCGACGCCATCCGCGAGACCAACGTGGTCTCCGGTGAAGCGGGCGGCATCACCCAGCATATCGGTGCCTATCAGGTCGAAAAGAACGGCCAGAAGATCACCTTCCTCGATACCCCGGGCCACGAGGCGTTCACCGCCATGCGTGCCCGCGGCGCCCAGGCGACGGATATCGCGGTGCTGGTGGTGGCGGCCGATGACGGCGTCATGCCGCAGACGATCGAATCCATCAAGCACGCCAAGGCGGCCGGGGTTCCGATCATCGTGGCCATCAACAAGATGGACAAGCCGAGTGCCAATCCGCAGCGCGTTCGCACCGAACTGCTGCAGCACGAAGTGTTCGTCGAATCGATGGGCGGTGATGTGCTCGACGTGGAAGTCTCGGCGGTCACCAAGGCCGGCCTCGACAAGCTGCTCGAAACCATCCTGCTGCAGGCCGAAGTGCTGGAGCTCAAGGTGGCCCGCGATGGGCGTGCCGAGGGCCTCGTCATCGAGGCCAAGCTCGATCGCGGCCGCGGTGCGGTGGCGACGGTGCTGGTGCAGCGCGGCACTTTGGCGATCGGCGACATCCTCGTCGCCGGTACCGAATTCGCCCGCGTCCGTGCGCTGATCAACGATCAGGGCGACCAGGTGAAGGAAGCCGGCCCGTCCATTCCGGTGGAAGTGCTGGGCTTTACCGGCGTGCCGTCGGCCGGCGACCGCTTCTCGGTGGTCGAGAGCGAAGCGCGGGCCCGTGAAGTCACCGAATACCGTCAGCGCCTGATCCGCGAGAAGACCGCGGGCGGTGGTGCCACCAGCCTCGAGCAGATGATGAATCAGCTTAAGGCCTCGGGCGTCGCCAAGTTCCCGCTGATCATCAAGGGTGACGTGCAGGGCTCGGTCGAAGCGATCAACGCTTCGCTCAATAAGCTCTCGACCGACGAAGTGTCGGCGCAGATCCTGATGAGCGGCGTCGGCGCCATCACCGAATCCGACGTGACGCTGGCTTCGGCCTCGAACGCCATCATCATCGGCTTCAACGTCCGCGCCAACAAGCAGGCCAGTGACCTCGCCACCCGCGAGGGCATCGAAATCCGCTACTACAACATCATCTACGACCTCGTGGATGACGTGAAGGCAGCGATGTCGGGCCTGTTGAAGCCGGAACGCCGCGAGACCTTCATCGGCTACGCCACGATCAAGGAAGTCTTCCAGATCACCAAGGTCGGCAAGGTCGCCGGCTGCCAGGTCACCGAAGGCATCGTCGAACGCGGCGCCGGTGTGCGCCTGCTCCGCGACAACGTCGTGATCCACGAAGGCAAGCTGAAGACCCTCAAGCGCTTCAAGGACGAAGTGAAGGAAGTCGCAGTCGGCCAGGAATGCGGCATGGCCTTCGAAAACTACGAAGACATCCGCGCTGGGGATGTGATCGAATGCTTCCGCGTGGAGAGCGTAGTCCGCTCGCTGTAAGCGATGGCCACTACCGAACACAAAGAGAGCGCCTGGTGGAAACCGGCGCTCTCTTTTCTTTTTGGGGGGCGCGAAGGCGATCATCGCTATCGTCGCCTTGCTGGCAGTGCTGTTCGGCAGCTGGCTGGCTTGGTGGTGGTCTCGCCCCGATCTCTTTTCAGTCCTGTCAGCCGGCCGGTTACGTTCGACAGTCTTGGCAAGCTGGAAGCGGCAGCGAGCTCATTCAATGTCACTCCCAACTGCCTTTGAAGAGCTGATCGCCTGCTCGCCAAGCGATCAGGTTGAGAACCCTCCCCAACTCGCCTAAGTATCGGCGATGCGTGGAGTTGGCGGCAGAAGCGGTGGCGGGGGACGAGGGCTGAACGGCCCGGACATCCCCGATGCGCTCCCCTTCGACAAGGGCGAACGCCTCAAGACCTTCCGCCATCTCGGCCGGTTGTTCGCGCAGATGTGGCGGACCAGCCCGTGGCTGATGGGGCTCAGCATCGTGCTCCGGCTCATCGTCGCCATCCAGCCGCCGCTGGTGCTGCTGCTGACCAAGCTGATCATCGACGAGGTGGTGCACCAGACCAGTCTCGGCGTCCCCGGCCCCGAGCTCGCCGACTGGCTCTCGAGCGGCAGGCTCAGCACCCTGCTCTGGCTGCTGGCCGGCGAGTTCGCGCTGGTGTTCGCCCGCGATGCCTTCAACCGCGCCATCAATGTCGTCGACAACATCCTCGGCGAGAGCCATTCCAACGCCGTCAGCCTCGAGCTGATGCAGCATGCGGCCAAGCTCGACCTGAAGCACTTCGAGCAATCCGAATACCAGGACCGGCTGGAGCGGGCGCGGCGGCAGGCATCAAGCCGCTCGACCGTGATCTCACAGGTGTTCGGCCA
Source organism: Devosia sp. P3_B2 (assembly GCF_056402875.1). Classification (NCBI taxonomy): domain Bacteria; kingdom Pseudomonadati; phylum Pseudomonadota; class Alphaproteobacteria; order Hyphomicrobiales; family Devosiaceae; genus Devosia; species Devosia sp. P3_B2. The sequence goes on from NZ_JBFUGO010000013.1 coordinate 77,116, forward strand.
GGCACAGGCGATGATCACTGCCATCGCGCTCGCCGCCGGCCTCTTTCTCTATGCGCCGCTGCTCATCGGGCTCCTCGCCCTCGCGCTGATCCCGGCGGTGTGGGGCGAATTCCGCTTCAACCGGCTGGCCTACTGGATCTCACACAACCGCTCGCCCGAGCGGCGGCAGCTCGAATACCTGCGCCAGATCGGCGCCAGCGCCGACAGCGCCAAGGAAATCAAGCTGTTCGGGCTAGGCGGGTTCCTGTCAGGCCGCTTCGAGACGCTGAGCCAGCAGATCCTCATCGAGAACCGCAACCTCTCGATCAAGCGCGCCTGGCAGACCGGGGCGCTGGCCGCCATTTCGACCCTCACCTACTATGCTGCCTACGCCTACATCGTCTGGCGCACGCTGCACGGGGAGTTCTCCATCGGCACGCTGGTGTTCCTGTCGGGCAGTTTCAACCAGCTCAACGGCTATTTGCAGCAGATCCTCATCGGCTTCACCCAGATCGCCGGGCAGTCGCTCTATCTCGACGACCTGTTCAGCTTCTTCGAGATCGAGCCCACCATCCTCGATCCCAAGCACCCAAAACCCTTCCCGCTTCCCGTGAAACAGGGGATCGTGTTCGAGAATGTGGGCTTCCGCTATCCGGGCTCCGAACGCTGGGCGGTGCGCAACCTCAGCTTCACGGTGCCGGCCGGCGAAACGCTCGCCTTGGTCGGCGAGAACGGCGCCGGCAAGACCACCATCGTCAAGCTGATGACCCGGCTCTACGACCCGGACGAGGGCCGCATCACCCTCGACGGCATCGATTTGAAGGAGTTCGCCACCGCCGATCTCCGCACCCATATCGGGGTGATCTTCCAGGATTTCCTGCGCTACAGCTTCTCGGCCTCAGACAATATCGGCGTCGGCCGCATCGAGGTGGCCGACGATCGCAACCGTATCATCGCCGCAGCGGAGCAAAGCCTTGCCGATCCAGTGATCCGCCGCCTGCCCGAGGCCTACGACCAGATGCTCGGGCGCACCTTCCTCAAGGGCCAGGACCTTTCGGGCGGCGAATGGCAGAAGATCGCCATCGCCCGCGCCTATATGCGGAACGCCGAGATCATCATCCTCGACGAGCCCACCGCGGCACTCGACGCCCGCGCCGAAGCGGAGGTCTTCACCCGCTTCAAATCGCTCGCCGAAGGCACCACGGCGGTGCTGATCTCGCACCGCTTCTCCACCGTCCGCATGGCCGACCGCATCGTAGTCCTCGCCGACGGCAAAGTGGTCGAAGCCGGCACCCACGACGAACTGATCGCCGAAGCCGGCCGCTACGCCGAGTTGTTCGAACTGCAGGCGCAGGGCTATCGCTGAGTCATCGGCAACTCGGGCACCGGCATCGGCAGTTCGCCGCGTTCGGTGAAGATCGAGTCGATCAGGCCCCAATCCCTTGCTTCTTCCGGCGACATATAGCGGTCGCGGTCGAGGGTGCGCTCCACCTCCTCGATGGTGCGGCCGCAGTGCTTGGAATAGATGCGGTTGATCCGGGCCTTCACCTTCTGGCTCTCCTCGGCGTGGATCAGCACGTCGGTGACCTTGCCCTGGGCGCCACCCGAGGGCTGGTGCACGAGGATCGAGGCATTGGGAAGCGCCATGCGGCGGCCCGGCGCGCCGCCGGCGAGGAGGAATGAGCCCATCGAGTAGGCAGTGCCCATGCAGAGCGTCGAGACCGGCGACCTGATGAATTGCATGGTGTCGTAGATGGCGAGGCCGGCCGTCACCACGCCGCCGGGCGAGTTGATGTAGAGCGAGATCTCCTTGCCGGGGCTCTCGGATTCGAGGAACAGCAGCTGGGCGCAGATCAGCGCCGCCATCTGGTCCTCGACCTCACCGTTGACGAAGATGATCCGCTCGCGCAGTAGCCGCGAGAAGATATCGAACGAACGCTCTCCCCGGCTCGACTGTTCGATGACCATGGGGACGAGCTGCATCATGTCACGCATCGGCAACCTCCTTCAGAACTGCTTTGAGTGAAACTTGGGGCTAGGCGGCCCTGAGCATCGCCACGTTGGCGTTGGCGGGGATCGGCACCCGCATGGGCTCCATCACCCGGTCGTGCACCAGCCGCAGCCACGTGCCGCCGTCGGGCGTCGCCGTGAGCGTGAAGGTGACGAGTTCCCCATCGGCATCGCCCTCGCGCCAGCTGAGGCGCAGGCGGTGCGGCGGCACGGCCTCGACCACCTCGGCGGTGAAGCGCTCGGCGTCGCCGTCCGGCAGCAGCCAAGCGTCGCGGTAGGCGGGGATGGACAGCGCGCGCCACACCTTTTCCGGTGCGGCATCGAGCGCGCATTCCACCGTTATGCGCTCAGCTTCGGTTTGCGGCTCGCTCATTGGTCCATCTCCTTGAGGAAGTCCTTGAGGCGGCCCAGCCGTTCCGGCCAGAACGCCTGGTAGCGGCTCAGCCAGTCGTGCAGCGGCGCCATGCCGTCGGGGTTCACCGCGTAATGCACGCTCCGCCCCTCGCGCCGTTCGCGGATCAGCCCAGCGCCGCGCAGCACGGCGATGTGCTGCGACATCGCCGGCTGCGAGATGGCGAAGCCCTCGCCAAGCGCCGAACCGGTCAGCTCACCGCTCGCCAGCCGCTCCAGCATGGCACGGCGGTTCGGATCGGCCAGCGCCTTGAAGATATCTGCTTCCATGACCAACACATAAGCCAATACTTATGAGTCGTGCAAGCCTCCTCGACTCGATGACCCGCCTCGGCATAGGGTCGCGCCCGTTCCGACAGCGGAGTTTCTCGTGCGTGCCCTGATCCTCGCCCTTTGCGGCCTTCTCGCCATCGGCAGCGCCACAGCGCAGGACGCCCCAACCCTCGGCCGCGACGGGGTGAACCTCAGCTTCGAGGTGCTGGGGCATCGTTTCGTGCTGCCGACGCCGGATTGGCTGTCGCCCACCGAGCGGCTTTCGCCTGATGTGCTGAAGCTGGTGGAATCCAACACCTATGGCGATGCCGGGCAGGCCTTCGCCGAGTTCTTCCCGCTCGGTGAGTCCATCGACAAGTGGACCCAGACCTACGCCGTGCGGCTGACGCTGCAGCCGGGCCGCAGCCTCGACGACTACCGCCGCGCCACGATGTACGGCTACTCGCAGATCTGCAAACCCGAGGCGATCGGCTTCTTTAATTTCGGCGAGGAGACCGGTGATTTCTTCCCGGCGCTCGGCATGGTGTGCGGCGCCTACAAGGACAACGGCAAGCTGCGCGGGTTGGGCGAGGTGATGGTCGCCGTGTTCAAAAAGACCGATACCGGGATCGCGATGGTCTACCAGGAGTGGAAGGGCCGAGCGTTCGATCCGTCGGATCCGAAGACCTGGCCGGTGGATGCGGCGGTGTTCCAGGCTCGGGCGAAGGAATTGCAGGACGCGGTGACGCTGGAGAAAGTGGCGGCCCAATAGCCGCGCCCGTGGTGGCCGACCCCCACCCCTGTCCCCTCCCCCTAAGAATGGGGAGGGAGACCAAAATACTGGCATCGCAGCAAGCGTCTCCCTCCCCTGTTAGGGGGAGGGGACAGGGGTGGGGGTCCGCAGCCACCGGCTCCGCGACTAGCCTCGCGCCGCCAGCGCCGCCCCCGTCAAACTCCCCTTCGCCCCGCGCAACCCCGTCGGCGTCCCCTCGAACACCACGCTCCCACCCTCGTGACCCGCGCCCGGCCCGAGGTCGATGACCCAGTCTGCCCGGCTGATCACATCGAGATTGTGCTCGATGACGATCACGGTCGATCCCGCATCGACCAGCCGGTCGAACAGCCCGATCAGCGTATCGACGTCGTTCATGTGGAGCCCGGTGGTCGGCTCGTCGAGCACATAGATGTTGCCGGATTTACCCAGTTCCGCCGCCAGCTTCAGACGCTGGCGTTCGCCGCCCGACAGCGTCGACAGCGGCTGGCCCAGGGTTAGGTAGCCGAGGCCGACATCGTCCAACCCCTTGAGGATCTTGGCGATGGCCGGCTCGGTGAAGAACTCGGTCGCCTCGGAGACGCTCATTTCGTAAACGTCGCTGATCGCACGCCCACGCAGCTTGTGCTGCAGCACTTCGTCGGTGAAGCGCTTGCCCTCGCAAGTCTCGCAGACGCTCGCCACCGGGTCCATGTGGGCGAGGTCGGTATAGGTGACGCCCAGGCCCTTGCAGTCCGGGCAGGCGCCCTTGGAGTTGGCCGAGAATAGCGCCGCGTCGACGCCATTGGCCTTGGCGAAGGTCTTCCTCACCGTGTCGAGGATGCCGGTATAGGTCGCGGTGTTGGAGCGCGACGAGCCGCGGTTGAGGTTCTGGTCGATGATCACCGTGTCCGGGTAGGCCGTCGGAAGCGAACCTTGGATCAGCGAGCTCTTGCCGGCGCCGGCGACGCCGGTCACCACGGTCAGCACGCCCTCGGGGATCGCCACCGACACATCGCGCAGGTTGTTGGTCTTGGCGTGCGCGATCTTCAGCTGGCCCTTGGGCTTGCGCAGGTCGGTCTTGATCGGCTGGTACTTCTTCATGTGGTTGCCGGTGAGGGTGCCCGACTTCAGCAAACCGTCGAAATCGCCCTCGTAGACGATCTCGCCGCCCTTCGAACCAGCAAACGGCCCCATGTCGACGACGTGGTCGGCAATGGCGATCATGTCGGGCTTGTGCTCGACGATCAGCACGGTGTTGCCCTTGTCGCGCAGCTGCTGCATCAGCCCGGCTAGCGGGCCGACATCGTGCGGGTGCAACCCGACGCTCGGCTCGTCGAATACATAGGTGATGTCGGTCAGCGATGAGCCGAGGTGCCGCACCATCTTCACCCGCTGGCTTTCGCCGCCCGAGAGCGTGGAGCTCTCGCGATCGAGGCTGAGATAGCCGAGCCCGATGATGACGAGGTTCTCGAGCCGCGCCGCCAGTGCCTCGAGCATCGGCCCGATGCCCGGCGCATCGATCGAGCGGACGAACGGGGCGAGGTCGGACACCTGCATCGCCGAGCATTCGGCGATATTCTTGCCGTTCACCTTGCTGCCGAGCGCCGCCGCATTCAGCCGGGCGCCGCCGCAGGCGGGGCAGGTCTTGCGGGTGAAGATCCTGTCGTACTCGGCGCGCACATGCGGCTGCAGGTTCTCAGGGTCCTTCGCGCCCAATCCCTTCTTCAGCTTGGCGACGATCCCGTCATAGGTGAGCCCGATCTTGCCGACCTTGACCTTGCGGCCATCGTCGAGGTGGAAGAGGTTCTCGCGCTCTTCGGCAGTGAAGTCCTTGACCGGCTTGTCCATGTCGAAGAAGCCGGAGGCCTTGTAGAGCTCCCAGTACCAGCTATCGACCGCGAAATCCTTGGGCAGCAGCGCGCCCTGGTTGAGCGATTTGCTCTCATCGACCACCGCGCTCATATCCATGGCGGCGACCTGGCCGATGCCCTCGCAATCGGGGCACATGCCGCGCGGGTCGTTGTAGGAGTAGAGCCCCGGCGCGCCCAGCTTCGGCGTGGCGGCACGCGAAAAGATCACGCGCAGCATCTGAGCGGCATCCGTCACCGTCGCCACGGTGGAGCGAGAATTGCCGCCCAGCCGCTGCTGGTCGACGATGATTGCAGCGGAAATGTTCTCGAGCTGGTCGGCGTCGGGCTGGCCGTAATGCGGCATGAACTGCTGGACGAAGGCGGGGTAGGTCTCGTTGATCAACCGTTGGCTTTCGGCCGCGATGGTGCCGAACACCAGCGAGCTCTTGCCCGATCCAGACACGCCGGTGAACACGGTGATCTTCCGCTTCGGGATATCCAGCGACACGTTCTTGAGATTGTTCTCCCGCGCGCCGCGGATCTTGATCGAACCGTACATGCTACCCTCTTTCGTAATTTACCAGTTAGTTAAATAAGCTTTCGGGGAAAGGCAACCCCTCCCCCACCAACGGTGTCACCCCGGCGAAGGCCGGGGCCTATCCTGAGATGCCGCGGTAGCAGCGCATGAGCCGACACACCTCAGGATGGATCCCGGCTTCGCCGGGATGACATCGAGTTTGGGGAGATGCTCACGGCAGCCGATCCAGCACCGCGAACTCCTGATGCGTCCGGCGCCGTTCGGCGTCGGAAAGAGGCAGCGCCTGGAACCTGCGATGAAGGTCTGTCGCGACCTGGTGCTGCCCCATGGCCACTGCCAGTTCGATACGCGATGCGAGCGCTCGTGCGTCGCCGCCGCTGGTGACTGCTCCGGAGAGGATTGGGATGGTTATCTCTTCGCTCATCGCTTGACCTCGCTTTCTGAAAGGTGAAGCCGGACACCCGTGGGTGCCCGGCGTGGCGCGCTAGATGCTCGCCTTGCGGATCGCCCGGGCGCCGATGGTCAGGCCAACCACGGCAACGCCGGCCGCGACCAGCACGCCCCACAGCACCGTGGTGGTGAACAGTTCGCCGGCGAACAGCGCCCGTTCGGCTTCGACCAGGTAGGTCAGCGGGTTGAAGCGGCTGGCCGCATAGAGCCAGCCGGGCCCGTTCTCGATCGGCAGCAGCACGCCGCCGAGCAGCATCAGCGGCAGCGCCACGGATTGGCTCACCATGTAGAACAGCGAGGTGTTGTGGCGCGCGGCGATGGCGAGCGAGTAGGACAGCGCCGCGACGCCTGCGCCGAACAAGGCAAGCAGCGCCAGCCCGAACAGCATCTGGATCGGATGAAGCTGCAGCCCGAATGGCCAGGCGAGGAGGATGAGCGCCACCGCCTGCAGGGCCAGCGGGAACATCTCCTTGAGCGAGCGGCCGAAGATCAGCGCCGGCCGGCTCATCGGGGTGGCAAGGAACCGTTCGAGCACACCGCTCATCAGCTCCTCGGTGAGGCTCCAGCCGACCATCGCCGTGCCGAACAGTGTCAGCATGACGATCATCCCCGGCACGAACCACTGCAGCGCGTCGGCGGTGGAGCCGCCGACGTCGAGCAGTGGCACGAAGAAGGCGAGATAGAGCACCGGTTGCACCAGGCCGAACGCCATCCACGAGGGATCGGCGAGGGTGGGCTTCATCTCGCGGGTGAACGAGGTCGCGACATCGCGGAAGAAGGTCATCGTTGAATCTCCTGAAGCTCGATCATGGGGGCGGGCCACCAACCTGCCTTCTCCCCTTGTGGGAGAAGGTGCCCGAAGGGCGGATGAGGGGTCTCTCTCCGCAAGCTCAATCGCCCGTCGCTTTGCTCCGGTCGCGCAGCCTCCGGCTGCGGACCCCTCATCCGGCGCTGCGCGCCACCTTCTCCCACAAGGGGAGAAGGCAGGGTGGCTCGCCGCCTCACAGGTGCAAATGGCCCCTTCATGCTGCGCTCTCCCTGAGCGAGCGGCCGGTCAAACCCAGGAACACGTCGTCCAGCGTCGGTCGCCGCACATTCGCCGCCAGCACTCGTGCTCCTCGCAGATCGAGCGAGCGGATGAACTCCGGCAGCACCGCTTCGCCGCCCTTCACCGTCACGCCGACCCGGGCGCCGTCGCGGGTCACTTCGCGCGCTTCGGGCAGGTTGGCAGCGACCTCGGCCGCCACCACCGAGTCCGTTGCGTCGATGGTGATGCGGTCGCCGGCGAGGTCGGCCTTCAGCCGTTCCGGCGTGTCGTTGGCGATGACTTGGCCGTTGTCCATGATCATCACCCGCTCGGCCATGGAGTCGGCCTCATCGAGATAGTGGGTCGTGAGGAAGATCGTCATTCCCGTCGCCTTGCGGATCCTGACGATGTGCTCCCAGAGGTTGGCGCGGCTATGCGGGTCGAGCCCGGTGGAGGGCTCGTCGAGGAACAGCACCTTGGGGCTGTGCATCAGCCCGAGCGCCACATCGACGCGCCGCTTCTGCCCGCCCGAAAGGCTCATGCCGGTGCGGGCCTCGAGGCCGGTCAGCTCGAGCATGCCGATCAGTTCGTCGGCTCGCTTCGCCGCGGCGGCCTTGCTCATCTGCTGGGCAGCGCCCTGCGTCAGCAGTTCATCGCGCAGCTTGTTGTAGTTGCCAGTGCCCTTGCCCTGGCCGACATAGCCGATCTGCTTTCGCACCTCAGCCGGGGCGTGGAGGACATCGTGCCCGGCCACGTTGGCGGTGCCTTCGCTTGGCGGCAGCAGCGTCGTCAGCATCCGCACGCTGGTCGATTTGCCGGCGCCATTGGGCCCGAGAAAGGCGACCAGTTCGCCCTCCGCGACATCGAGATCGAGGCCGCGCACGGCCTCCACCACTCCGGTCTTGGTCTTGAAACTCCGCATCAATCCACGCGCATGAATCACGGCTGGAACTCCCCTTTGACTGTTTCTCAAGGCAAACTGTTCCACCCCTCCTGACATGACGTGTCAGCAGGGTGGATTTCGACGTGAGGCTCGACTTTTCCGCACAGGGGTCATAACATTGTGCGGCGTACAAGGTTTAGCATAATCTCGTACGGTGTAAAGAGTTAATCGGAGGCCGAATGAACGACATTGCCGGGCGGGGCGACCCGATCCGCACGCTGCAACTGCTGTGGAGCGGCGCGCAGCCGCCCAAGCGCGGGCCGAAGCCGAAGGTGGCGCTGGCCGATATCGTCGCTGCCGCTATCGTCATCGCCGATGCCGAGGGGCTCGAGGCGGTGAGCACGCGGCGGGTAGCGGAGGCCGTCGGCATTTCGCCGATGTCGTTCTACACGCACGTTCCCGGCAAGGCCGAACTGCTCGACCTGATGGTCGATGCCGTCATCTGGCCGGTGCCCGAAACGCCGAAGTTCGATCCAGCCAAGTGGCGGGACAATGTCAGCCTCATCGCCACCGGCTACCGCGACTTCTACCTTGCCCATCCCTGGGTGTTCGAGCTCGCGACGCACCGGCCGGTGATGGGACCCAACACCTTGCGGGCCTACGACATGGCGCTCGCCGCCTTCGACAATCTGGGGCTCGACGAGGTCGAGATGGACCAGAGCCTGACCTTCGTTGCCAACTACGTGCATGGCGCGGTGCGCGACGTGGCCCGCTCCCGGATGGTGAAGCAACTCACCGGCATGAGCGACGACGAGTGGTGGCTGAAGATCGAGCCGTTCCTCGCAACGCTCGACTATACTCCTTATCCCGTGGTGCAGCGCGTTGGGCCGGTGGTGGGCGAACTCTACGGGCTCGGCGACCCCGACCGCGCCTTCGCCTTCGGCCTCGCGCGCATCCTTGATGGGCTGGAGCGGCTGATCGAGAGCAAGGGCAAAGTTGACGCGCGCCCGCCGAGCGCCTAACTCGGGCGGATGAAACGCGATAATCACAAGCCCACCGGTCCCAACCAGCGCATGCTGCGCGTCGGCGAACTGGTGCGCCACGCCCTAGCCGGGCTATTCGCCCGCGGCGAGATCGACGATCCCCTGCTCGAGGGCAAGGTCATCACCGTGCCCGAAGTGCGCATGAGCAACGACCTGAAGCTCGCCAGCGCCTACGTGGTGCCGCTTGGCGGCGAGGGTGCCGACGAGATCGTCGTCGCCCTCAACCGGCATGCACGCTTCGTGCGCGGCCGCATCGCGCCCGAGCTCGACCTGAAGTTCGCCCCCGAAGTGCGCTTCTTCGTCGACACCACGTTCGATGAGTTCGGCAAGATCGACGCCCTGCTCCGCTCCGATCGCGTGCAGCGCGACATCCACAAGGATGAGGACGAAGATTGACCACCGAGAAGCGCCAGAAGCGCGACGTCTCCGGTTGGCTGATACTCGACAAGCCCTACGACATGACGTCCACCCAGGCGGTGGGCAAAGTCCGCTGGCTGTTCGGCGCCAAGAAAGCCGGTCACGCCGGCACGCTCGATCCGCTTGCTACCGGCATCCTCCCCATCGCGCTCGGCGAAGCGACCAAGACCGTCCCCGCAGTACAGGACGGCACCAAGGTCTATCGCTTCGCCATCAAGTGGGGCGAGGAGACCACCACCGACGATGCTGAAGGAATCGTCAGCGAGCGTTCATCCGTGCGTCCGGATGAGGTGGAAATTAGGTCAGCTCTACCGACCTTTACCGGCGAGATCATGCAGACCCCACCCGCCTTCTCGGCTATCAAGGTCGACGGCGAGCGCGCCTACGACCTCGCCCGGGCTGGCGAAACGGTCGAACTCGCCGCCCGTCCGGTCCACATCGAGTCGCTGCAACTACTTGAGCACACAGGCGAAATCAGCGGCCTCGAGATGACCTGCGAGAAGGGCACCTATGTCCGCGCCCTCGCCCGCGATCTCGCCCGGCACCTGGGCACCCGCGGCCACGTCGTCGAACTTCGCCGCGCCGCCGTCGGCCCGTTCACCGAGGCGCGCGCGGTCACTCTGGAGGCCCTCGAAGCCGCCGCCGACCGCGATTCCCTGCTCCTGCCGGTGTCCGCCGGCCTGTCGTTGCTGCCCGAAATTCGCCTTACGCCAGATCAGGTTAGCGCCGTGCGCCACGGCAATCCCGTGCTGCTCGGCGGCGCTTCGGCGCCGATCGCGCTCGACAGCGCCTGGGCCAGCAGCGCCGGCGCCGCCGTCGCCCTGGGCCGCGTCGAAGCCGGCATGTTCAAACCGCAACGCGTCCTCGCCTGAGCCCAGGATTTTTGTCGTAACCGCCGGAACTCAATAGCAGAATCGGACGTTTCCATGTTTCGACGCTTTGTAGAGGCTGGGGTTGCATGTCCGCCGGGGTGCTAAATGGCTGACGGGCCCGGCCCGGCTGAGACTATTGCTGCCGTGCGCCGCCGCGTTCGCACCGCGCGCCCGATTGCCGTCTATCTCTTCGTGCTGGCACTGGTCGCCCTGGTTCCAGCCTTCATTTTTTCGGCCATCCTGCTGCAGCGCAACAACGAGGCGCAGGAGCGGGTGGTCGAGACGCTGATCACCGGCAACGCCCGCTCGATCGTCCAGGCGGTCGACCGTGAGATCAACGCCAATATCACCACGTTGCGCGTGCTCGCGACCACTCCACCGCTGTCTCCGGCCGACTATCCGGAGTTCCATGCGCGCGTCAGCGTGGCGCTCGAGGGCACCGGGTCGTATGTCTATGTCATCCATCCGGACATGACGTCGGACCTGACGACCCGCCGGCCACTTTCGGATCAGGGCGACAATGCCATCAGCGATGTCGAAACGGCGCAGCGTGCCTTCGATAGCCGCGACGTGGCCATATCCGACGCGGTTTACGGCCGGGTCTCCCAGCAATGGGTGGTGAATATCCTGCAGCCGATCTTCCCGGCGGGACATCCGCCGCTCGTCCTCGGCTTCAGCCGCACCGCCAGCCAGCTATCGCTGCCACTTCTGGCGAGCCGCATGCCCGATGGCTGGCATGTGGCCCTGGTCGACCGCAAGGGCGTGATCATCGCGTCAGCGGGCGAAGGCGGCAATACCGGCGATTCTTTCAACCTGGCTCCCGTGAAAAACCTTGGCTCCACCTCCGGGTGGCGCACCCTCAAGTCCGAGGGCAAGGAATACCTGGTGGTGGCCCAGCAATCGCTCCTCAGCGGATGGTCGCTGGTCACCTGGGCTGATCGCGACGTCGTTGCTCAACCGCTCGCCGATGCGTTCTGGTCGCTGCTCGCCGGCGGGGTGCTGCTCGCCGCCTTGGTGGTGCTCGTGGTGTACGGCGTGAGCCTGCAGATCGGGCGTTCGGTGCACGGGCTCGAGGCCGACGCCAAGCGATTGGGCGCCGGGCAACCGGTCGAGGCCCGTTCGTTCCCGATCGCCGAGATCGAGACCGTTTCCAGCGCGCTGGGCGATGCATCGCGGCGGCGCCAAGCGGCCGAGACCGAGGTGCGCTTCCTGATGCGCGAGCTGGCGCACCGCTCCAAGAACCAGATGACCGTCATCGCCGCCATGGCCAAGCAGACCGCCCGCGGCGCCGACACGGTTCCCGAGTTCGTGTCGAGTTTCGAGCGCCGCATCTTCGGCCTCGCGCGCTCGACCGACCTGCTGCTGGCGCACGGTGTCGCCGGCGTCGACCTCAGGGAATTGCTGGTCAGCCAGATCGATCCGTTCTGCCCCGTCGACGGCGAGCGCGTCGTCGTCGATGGTCCGTCGCTGCGGCTCAACGCGCAGGCGGCGCAGATTCTCGGCATGGCGGCGCACGAACTCGCCACCAATGCGGTGAAGTATGGGGCCTTCGCCAAGGATGGCGGCCGGCTTGAAGTGACCTGGAAGCGCGCCGACGACGCGGTCGCCTTCGTCTGGCACGAAAGCGGCAATGCCCCCAGTTCCGCCACGCCACGGCGCGGCTTCGGCACTACGGTACTTGAGAACATGGTCGGCCGGTCGCTGGGCGGCGAAGTCGAGCGCATCGTGCACGACCTCGGCATCGAGTGGCGCTTCACCATTCCACTCGCCTCGCTCGATCCCTCCGACACGCTCAACGGCAGCACCGACAAGGCCACCGAAAAGCCTGCCGCCGACAAATAACTGGCGTTTGCCACCCCTTTCCCCTATAGAGCGCGCGAGTTCCGGCCCTGCCGGCGCTTTTTCATGGCTCAGCCTGGACGACATCCCGGGCTGCAGCGTCCCGATGATCCTCTATTTGAAAGGACCTTTCCGATGTCGATTACCGCAGAGCGGAAGACTGCGCTCATCAAGGACTACGCCACCAAGAAGGACGACACCGGCTCGCCGGAAGTTCAGGTCGCGATCCTCTCCGAGCGTATTGCCAACCTCACTGAACACTTCAAGCTGCACGGCAAGGACAACCATTCCCGCCGTGGCCTCTTGAAGATGGTTTCGACGCGCCGCCGTCTCCTCGACTACGTCAAGAAGTCGGACGAAGCGCGCTACAAGGCGCTGATCGAGCGTCTGGGCCTGCGCCGCTAAGGCTGGGTTCGACTGCAACTCCGGACCCACGAGGTACGCCTCGCGGGTCCAATCCCGGCCAACCTGCCGGGTAGTAGCGTAGGCTGACGAACTACGCGGAGCATGGCGAGATCATCGGCCGCTCACGGCACCAGCGGTGCTTCCCTCCCCGGAAAATGAGCGGCTCATCGTCTTGTCCATGTTCCGCCCCACCTCGACAGGTGGGTGTCAGCGCGGAACCGTGCCGATTTTGGGCTGCAGTCGCACATGGGGTGCGGCGCGCGGCTGGCACACCGGATGAGTTCGCGGGGTGACTACGCCCCCGCGTTCCCGCTCATTCCGGCAGAATGGAAAGACAACGATATGCCCATCAACTTCGACTACCACAAAGTTGAGCTGAACTGGGGCGGCCAGCCCCTCACCCTCGAGACCGGCAAGATCGCCCGCCAGGCAGACGGCGCCGTGCTCGCCACCCTCGGCGAGACCGTGCTGCTCGCCACCGTGGTTTCGGCCAAGTCGGCCAAGCCCGGCCAGGACTTCTTCCCCCTGACGGTCAACTATCAGGAAAAGTACTTCGCCGCCGGCAAGATCCCGGGCGGCTACTTCAAGCGTGAAGGCCGTCCGACCGAGAACGAGACGCTGACCTCGCGCCTGATCGATCGCCCGATCCGCCCGCTGTTCCCCGATGGCTACAAGAACGAGACCCAGGTGGTCGTTACCGTTCTGCAGCACGACATGGAGAACAACCCGGACGTGCTCGCCATGGTCGCCGCCTCCGCGGCCCTGACCATCTCGGGCGTCCCGTTCATGGGCCCGATCGGCGCTGCCCGCGTCGGCTACATCGACGGTGAGTACGTCCTCAACCTCGACGTCAACCGTCGCGCTGAATCGAAGCTCGACCTCGTCATGGCCGGCACCCAGGACGCCGTGCTGATGGTGGAATCGGAAGCCCAGGAGCTGTCCGAAGAAATCATGCTCGGCGCCGTGATGTTCGGTCACGAAGCCTCGCGCAAGGTCATCGACGCGATCATCAAGCTGGCCGAACTCGCCGCCAAGGAACCCCGCGACTTCACGCCGCCGGACTACTCGGCGCTCGAAGCCGACGTGCTCAAGGTCGCTGAAGCCGATCTGCGCGCCGCCTACAAGATCACGGACAAGGCCCAGCGCTACGCTGCGGTCGACGCTGCCAATGCCAAGGTCAAGGCGCACTTCGCGTCGCAGATCGAAGCCGGCACAGTCTCATCGGAAGCTCTGGGCGAAGTCGTCCACAACCTCCAGGCCAAGATCGTCCGCTGGAACATCCTCGACACCAAGTCGCGCATCGACGGCCGTGACCTCACCACGGTCCGCCCGATCGTTGCCGAAGTCGGTGTGCTGCCGCGTACGCACGGCTCGGCCATCTTCACCCGCGGTGAAACCCAGGCCCTCGTCGTTGCCACCCTCGGCACCGGCGATGACGAGCAGTATGTCGACAGCCTCGAAGGCACCCAGAAGGTAAACTTCATGCTGCACTACAACTTCCCGCCCTACTCGGTCGGTGAAGCTGGCCGCATGGGCTCGCCCGGCCGTCGCGAAATCGGTCACGGCAAGCTTGCCTGGCGCGCCATCAACCCGATGCGTCCGAAGGCGGAAGACTTCCCCTACACGATCCGCGTCGTCTCCGAGATCACCGAGTCGAACGGCTCGTCCTCGATGGCGACCGTGTGCGGCACCTCGCTGGCGCTGATGGATGCGGGCGTTCCGCTGAAGAAGCCGGTGGCGGGTATCGCCATGGGCCTGATCCTCGAAGGCGACCGCTTCGCCGTGCTGTCCGATATCCTGGGTGATGAAGATCACCTCGGCGACATGGACTTCAAGGTGGCGGGCACTGCCGACGGCATCACCTCGCTGCAGATGGACATCAAGATCGCCGGCATCACCGAGGAGATCATGAAGGTCGCGCTCGGTCAGGCCAAGGGCGGCCGCGAGCACATCCTGGGCGAGATGGCCAAGGCGCTCGACACCTCGCGCGCCACGGTGGGCGAGTTCGCTCCGCGCATCGAGACCATCACCATCCCGACCGACAAGATCCGCGAAGTGATCGGCACCGGCGGCAAGGTGATCCGCGAGATCGTCGAAAAGACCGGCGCCAAGATCGACATCAACGACGACGGCACCGTGAAGGTCTCGTCCTCGGACGGTGCTTCGATCGATGCGGCCATCAAGTGGATCAAGTCGATCACCGATGAAGCCGAAGTCGGCGCCATCTACCAGGGCACCGTGGTCAAGACCGCCGATTTCGGCGCGTTCGTGAACTTCTTCGGCGCCAAGGACGGCCTCGTCCACATCTCCCAGCTCGCCACCCAGCGCGTCGGCAAGACCACCGACGTCGTCAAGGAAGGCGACAAGGTGTGGGTGAAGCTGCTCGGCTTCGACGAGCGCGGCAAGGTCCGCCTGTCGATGAAGGTCGTCGACCAGGCGACCGGCAAGGAAATCGTCGAGGAAGCCGCCGAGTAATCGGCAGCCTCAATAGAATGCGGAAGGCCCGGGAGCGATCCCGGGCCTTTTTTGTCTAAGCCGTCGCCGGCCTGAGCCCGCGGAACATGGCGATGGTCGTCACCGCCGCAATGAGGACGATCGCCGCACCGAGCAGCGCTGTCACCAGCATGGCGTCGGCATAGGCCACGCGGGCCGCTTCGAGCAGCGCCGCGCCGCCCGCCGGCAGCGTTTCCGCCGCCGTATGGGCACCGCCGATGCCGCGCAGCGCCATCGCCACCGCTTCGCCCGACAGCCCGTCCGGCAGGGTATCGCCGAGCCCGCTGCGATAGAGCACGGTCAGCACGCTGCCGAGGAGAGCAATGCCGAGTGCGCCGCCGAACTCCGAACTGGTCTCGTTGAGCCCCGACGCGGCACCGGCTCGCTCCGGCGGCGCGGAACTCATCACCAGGTCGGCGGCGATCGTCGCCACCGGCGCCATGCCGAGCGACATCGCGGTGTTGGCGGCGATCAGCGTGACCAAGTCGCGCGACGGCGCGATCAGCCCCATGACGATCAGCCCCGCGGCCGCGAGGCCTAGCCCCAGCGCCAGCGCATAGGCCGGCCGCATCCGGTTCAGCAGCATCGGCGTCAGCAGGGAGCCGGCAACGAAGCCGAGACCCGGAGGCAGGCTCCAGAGGCCCGCCTCGAACGGCGTCAGCCCCAGCACCAGCTGCATGTACTGGGCGACGACGAGGAAGATGCCGAAGATGGCAAAAAAGCCGAACACGTTGATGCTGAGCGCCGCGGTGAACGAGGGGCGCGCGAACAGGCTCAGGTCGAGCAGCGGATGGGTGAGCCGCAGTTGGCGCCACACGAAGACAATGCCGATCGCCAGCCCGAAGACGATGGCGCCGAGGCTGACGGCGAGCTCGCCGCCCTCGGCCAGCGTCTTGATGCCGTAGATGATCGACAGCACGGCTGCCATCGACAGCCCGGCACTCGCGAGGTCGAGCCGGCCCGTCTGCGGATCCTTGTACTCGGGCAGCAGGCGAGGTGCGAGGATCAGCAGCAGCACCATGATCGGCACCGCGACGAGGAACACCGAGCCCCACCAGAAATAGTTGAGCAGCACGCCGCCGACCACCGGCCCGATCGCCCCGCCGGCCGAGAAGCTGGCAACCCAGATGCTGATGGCGATGGTCCGCTCCCGGTCGTCGCGAAACATGTTGGTGATCAGCGACAGCGTCGATGGCGCCAGCGTCGCGCCCGCAACACCGAGCAGGGCGCGGGCGAGGATCAGCGTCTCGGCGGTGGGGGAGAAGGCGGCGAGAATGGAGGTCGTGCCGAACGCCACGGCCCCGATCATCAAGAGCTTCCGCCGGCCGATGCGATCGCCCAGGGTTCCCATGGTCAGGAGCGAGCCGGCGACGAAGAAGCCGTATATGTCGACGATCCACAGCAGCTGGGCTGCCGTGGGCTTGAGTGTGGCCGTCAGCGACGGCACGGCAAGGTTGAGGACCGTCAGATCCATGGCATAGAGGATGCAGGGCAGTGCAATGACCGCCAGCCCGATCCATTCGCGTCGTGTTGCGCGCAGCGGCGTCGAGCCCGACATGCGGCGTTCCTTTCGAGTCTTCTATCGTAACGCAACGATGATAGCTCGGTAAGGCTGCCACCTGCTGTCAGGCTTGTTTCGATCCTGCCGACATGGCCGGTGATTTGGCGGATGGGGCGCCTTGCCCCATATTATGGACATGCCGACACCAACCGACACCTCGCCCGCCGCTGTCTGGTCGATCCTCTCGTCCTGGCCGCTGGGCTACTTCACCGCCCGCTATGCCGGGCGGCGCTATGGCGTCACCAATGCCGCCCACGCCCACGGCAACAGCTTCAAGCTCTATGCTGAGGAGCTCGGCGGCGCCGACCGCATCAGCCTCAACATCTATCGCCCGCCCAGCAGTGCTGAGCCGACGCTGAAGCCTTGCGAGATGCCGGTCGACAAGGTGATGGCATTCGTCACCGGCGCAATGATCGAAGCGACCGCCTAGGGCAGCATCTTGTCCGCTACCTTGCCGTCGAGCTCGAATGTCACCCAGCCGCTGGTCCAGCCATCGTCCTTGCCGGCACGGATCTCGAGCAGCAGACGGGTGTCCTCGGGCGCCAGCAGCAGGGTGTTGCGCGAGAGCGTGTAACGAAACACCGCTGCGCCCTCGAGCTTCATGGTTTCGAGCGTGGTATCGGCGTATTTGCCGAGGGCAGCCGCGTCGAGCCCTGCGAGATCGGCGAGGCGGAAGCTCTTGGCCTCGTTGAGTTCGGCTTCCCACGGCATCGGCGTACCGAAGCGCATGATGCGCTGCGGATCGATGATGAAACTCGCCATGGTGCCGGGGGCCCGTGGGTCCTCGACCAATACCGAGCCCTGCGTGTCGTTGATCAGGATCTCGCCGAACCGCGCGTCGGGTCCGAACTCCTTTTCGAGCCGCTTGAGCGTGCCGAGCACCGTTTCCGGGGCCAGCCACGGGCCTTGGGCAGCGATCGCCCGGCTTTCCGGCAGCACGACCTCCAACACCTTGGCGTTGGCGTCGAGCAGCACCTGGCCCTTCTCGCCATCGACCTGCTTGAGGTCGACACTCCAGACGAGCAGCGGTGCAGCCGCCCGATCGGTGGGCTTTTCCGCATTGATGTAGGTGATCGTCGCGCCGGGCGAGGCAAAGGCCTCGAGCGCGGCGGACTTCACCTGCGGCAGCTTGCCGAGATCGAGTTCGGTGATGGCGAAGGGGACGCTGTCGCCGAAATCGAAGGCCGGCGTGCCGATCCCCTGCCGCACGCCACCGAGATTCCACGAGTAGTCGGTGGTGGTGTCCGCTTCGGTCGGGTGGGCGGCGCTGAAATAGATGTAGGTGTCGTAGACCCGGAGCTCCTTGAGCGGCCGTGTGCCCAGCACGGCGGCGATATCCACCTGCGCTTCGGCCATCGGCCAGTCGTTGTCGGCAATCAGGTCGAGCCGCTGGGCCCGCGTGGTGCCCGAGAGGTCGGCGCCGATGACCCGGCCGCCGATATCGGCATAGACCGTGGCGGTCTCGCGCGGCGTCGCAAGCCCGATGGTCCAGCGCACTTCGCCGTAGTGCGGCTCGGGCAGGATGCCGATCTGCCGGGCGATGACCAGTGAGGTGAGGTCCGGACGCTGCTCCATCTTCGCCATGGCAATGGCTTCAGCGATGGTGGTGTCGATCTGCTGGAGCCCGACGTCGGCGAGATCGAAGAAGCTGCCCTCCCGCTTGGCGACGATGCCGTCGCCGTCGGTCGGCTTAGGGCCGTCGACGATGTCCCGGTCGAAGACCAGCAGCTTCATCCGCGAGACCGTCCAGCTGTCGGTGTAGTGCGCCGCCTCGCGGCTCTGCGTCCAGACGGTGATCCGGTCCCCGGCGACCTCGATGCGCGAGACCGGTGGCAACGGGTCGAGCCTTCTGGTCAGCGCCGTGAGGGCGCGGGTCCGCAGTTCGCCAGAATTGAGATAGGTGGCGTTCTCGCGGATAACCGGGGCATCGACAGTCTTGCCCACCTGCGCCCAGCCGGGGCCGGTGGCGATGAGGGCGAGGGCAACGGCAAGCGCAGCGGCGCGCAGCGTGGAAGGGATCATTCCAGCCTCCGTTCAGGGTGCCGCATCATCCAGCGGCGCGCCTGAAGCGTTGCTGAACGATCTATCGCCGAGGGTGCCGCGTCCGGTGCGATAGCGCGGCCGCTGGCGGCCCTGTCACTTCTCCCAGGTCAACGCCTCCGCCTCGGCGCCGMGGCCGCCCAGCGCCGCCTTGAGGTCCGCTACCATCGGGTCCGGACCACAGAGGTAGAAGTTCTGGCTGATGTCGTGCACGTGGCGCTTCAAGAACGCGTCATCGATGCGCTCGTGCAGGACGCCCTCGGCCGACGGCTCGTCGGTGATGGTCCAGGTGACCTCGAGGCCCTCCATCTGCTCGAACTCATCGCGGAGGATGATGTCTTCGGCCTTGCGGTTCGACGCGATCAGCCGGTGGCCGGCCAGCTTGCCGTCCTTCTTGAGCTGGCGGAGGATGGCGATGAACGGGGTGACGCCGGCGCCGCCGGCGATGAAGGTGCCGGGCCCCTTGTAGGTGATGGTGCCCCACGGATCGCGCAGCACCAGGCGCTGACCCGGTACGTAGCCGAACAGGCGCTCGGTCATCCCGTCGCCGCCGGTGTTGAAGTAGCTCTTGATGGTGAACTCGAGATAATCCCAATCGTTGAGCGCAGTGAAGGTGAACGGGTGCTTCTTGTCGCGCCAGCCGTCCTCGTCCAGTGAAAGTTCGGTGGCTTGGCCGGGTTCGAACCGGTATCCGGCAGGTTTTTCCAGCACGTAGCGCCGCACATTATGGGTCACTTGCTGAATATTCAGGATTTTCACGGCTTGGTGCACAACACGACTCCTTGTCGTCGTGGGACGCGCCAAATGCGCCCTTGGTTCCCGCGAAACCACACCCTGCAACTGCTGAGAATCAGGCGCAACCCCTGCTGCGACCTACGGTACCCTTGAGGCAACCAACGCTCCTCAAGGGAGGTGGGTTTCTCAACGGGTGGTGGCACTCCACCGCGTAACCCTCTGCATACATTATCGAATTTCAAGAGCAACAAGTGCAGATTCTGTCACTTGCGAAGGTGGGCGGGGAGTCCGATCTCCCAGTTGTCCAGAAAACGAAAGGGACATTGAAATGAAGACTTCCGCTCTTGGCCTTGCGGCCGTGCTCCTCGTCGGTGGCCTCTCGGTGCCGGCTTTTGCAGCCTCCGATGACTCCAGCTTCGACAGCGACTTCCTCGTGACCCAGCTGCAGCAGAAGGGCATCAACGCCGTTAACGTCTACGAGAATTCGGACAACGTGATCCGTGCCGAAGTGAAGCTCGCTGACGGCTCCACCTCCTACCAGCTGTTCTACGAAGATACGCTGGCCCCGGTGAAGGCTTCGGCGCAGGGCAACACCCGCGTGCTGAGCAAGCTCGACGTCGGCGGCAACCGCACTCCGGTTGACAACAACTCGCTGACCTATGACGGCGACAACGGCGACAACTAATATGCGCCATCCGGATCGGCCGGGCTTTGCCGGCCGATCCGCTACCGGCTGGGTGCCGAAGAAATCGGCAGCCGCCCACGTTCGTGTGAGACCAGAATAGAGCCCGCAGGCCCCCCTGATGCCGGCTAGCGGCCGGTTCCAGTGCGGAGCGGTGGCTCGATCTGGTCGAGATCGCGGGCATCGAACAGCTGCCGCGCCTCAACCACACGGTGCCAATGGCGCGCGGCGAAAGCCTCGAAGGCCTCGAAGGCCTTCAGCGCCTCGGCGCCGAGATCGGTCAGCGCATAGTCGACGCGCGGCGGAATGGTCGCATAGCTGGTGCGGCTGACGAAGCCATCGCGCTCGAGGGCCCTTAGGCTTGCGGTCAGCGCCTTCTGCGAAATGCCGCCGATGTCGCGCTGCAGTTCGGAAAAACGCAAAGTGTCGTGCCGCAGGTGCAGCACCACAGTGAGCGTCCATTTGCTGTTTCGAGTGGTCAATAGTTCCTCGATCACAGCCTGATTGACGGGCGGACGGTTCTGCTGACGCATACGCCAACTCCCCACAGTATTTTTGGCCAGCCGTTGCCGGATAGCGGAGATCCCCTTGGGGCCATATCGTCGTTCGGAGCGGATTTTCCAGAGGCAGGCGGCGGATTTCATTTCGCCGTTGCCTAAACGTTCCGTTAAATCGCGTTAACGAGGCCCGCTCAGCGGCGCTCAAAGCTCAGGTAAAAGCTCCTGAGGCGGCCGGCGATGCGGGCCTTTTCCTCATATCGCGTCGGCTCCCAACCGACATACGGCTCATGCCAGATCCCTGCCCGCTCGGGCGAGAACCGGAATTCCGGGGCGCGCAGGATGTGCGCGAGCGTCCAATCGGCATAGTCCGCTATGTCGGTCGCAAAGCGGAACAGGGCGCCCGGCTTCAGGGTGCGGGCGAGCTCTGCAAGCGTCAGCGGCGAGATGAAACGGCGCTTGTGGTGGCGGGTCTTCGGCCAGGGATCCGGATAGAGCAGCCAGGCACCATCGAGCGAGCCGGCCGGCAGCCTCTGCAACAGCTTCAGCGCATCGTCAGTGTACAGCCGGATGTTCTGCAGCCCCGCTTCGTCGATCTGCTGCAGGAGCTTGGCGATGCCGCCGGAAAACACCTCGCAACCGATAAAGCCGGTATCGGGATGCCGGCTTGCTTCGAGCGACAGGTGCTCGCCACCGCCATAGCCGATCTCGATCACCCGCTGCGATCTGTCGGGAAACAGCACCGCCGGATCGAGCAGTTCATTGCCGGGCGCAATCTCGAGTGCTGGCAGCAACTCCTTGAACAGCAGGTCCTGCCCCTTATGCAGGCGCTTGCCGGAGCGGCGGCCGAAAAAGGCGCGAGGCTCGCCGGAGACGTTCAGCGGATGGTGGGTCTTGGAGGTCATGGGGCGTCCCACTAACACGGAGTCATTGCCGCGAAAGCGGAATCTCCGTTCGGCACGGGCGGTCATAAAGAGAAATCCCCGCTTGCGCGGGGATGACATCGTGGAGGTAGCGATCTCCTGAGGACCTCAGGCAGCGGCCTTGACCGCGGCCTTCAGCGCGGGAACCAGGTCGATCTTCTCCCATGAGAAGCTGCCGTCTCGGCCCGGCTTGCGGCCGAAATGGCCATAGGCCGAGGTCTTGGCGTAGATCGGCTTGTTGAGATCAAGATGGGTGCGGATGCCGCGCGGGCTAAGGTCGAACACCTCACCGAGCACGGTCTCGAGCTTACCCTCATCCACCTTGCCGGTGCCGTGGAGGTCGACATAGATCGACAGCGGCTTGGCGACCCCGATGGCGTAGCTGAGCTGGATCGTGGCGCGATCGGCAAGGCCCGCGGCGACGACGTTCTTGGCCAGATAGCGCGCCGCATAGGCGGCCGAGCGGTCGACCTTGGTCGGGTCCTTGCCCGAGAAGGCGCCGCCTCCATGCGGAGCTGCGCCACCATAGGTGTCGACGATGATCTTGCGGCCAGTGAGGCCGGCATCGCCGTCGGGCCCACCGACAACGAATTTACCGGTCGGGTTGACGTGCCAGACGGTGTCGGCGCTGATCCAGCCATCGGGGAACGAGGCGCGGACATAGGGCTCGACGATCTTGCGCACATCCTCGGACGAGAGGCTGGCATCGACATGCTGGGTGGAGACCACGATCTGCGTCACGCCGACCGGGTGGCCGTTCTCGTAGCGGATGGTGACCTGGCTCTTGGCGTCGGGCCCGAGCTTGATGGCGGCGCCCTCGCCTGCCTTGCGGGCGACCGTCAGCGCCTCGAGGATCTTGTGCGCGTAGTAGATCGGTGCGGGCAGCAGCTCGGGGGTCTCGCGGCTGGCATAGCCGAACATGATGCCCTGGTCGCCGGCGCCGACGTCCTTGTTGCCGGATTCATCGACGCCCTGCGCGATATCGGCCGACTGGCCGTGCAGCAGCACGTCGATCTTGGCGGTCTTCCAGTGAAAGCCCGACTGCTCGTAGCCGATTGCCTTGATCGCCTTGCGGGCGGTCGACTTGAACTTGGCGGGATTGACCACCGGATGGCCGGCTGCATCGATGAGGATCTTGCCGTCCTTGCCCTTCTTCAGCAGCGTCTCCGGGACGCGCACTTCGCCCGCGATGACGACGCGGTTGGTGGTGGCGAGGGTCTCACAGGCGATACGGACCTTGGCAGGATCCATGCCGGCTTTCTTCGCTTCACGGAACACCAGATCGACGATCTCGTCGGAGATCCGGTCGCAGACCTTGTCGGGATGACCCTCGGAAACCGATTCTGACGTGAAGAGGTAGGAAGACCGAGCCAAGGCGAAACCCCCGAAAAGTGCTCAAAAAGTGCGAAAATCACACAGTTGGGCTTGTGTTCTGCCACTCGGTCCTCGCTGGGTCAAGTGATATAAAGGAAGCTTTATGTCTCCGTGGAGCGGCTGCGGAGAAAAATCATGCGACCCGGCGCGGCCGCCGCGCCGCAATAAGCGAGCCGAAAATGCCGAGCCCCACCGCCAGCCAGAACGGCAGGTCGCCGATGCGATTGAAGATGGTGCCGCCGGGCAGTGGCTCGGATGGAACCACGTCGAGGACGCCGATCTGGTTCTCCGCAAGCTGCGCGACGATGCGGCCGAGCGGATCGACGCTGAGCGTGACGCCGGTGTTGGCAGCCCGCAGCATCGGCAGTCCGGTCTCGACGGCGCGCATCCGCGCATGGTGGGCGTGCTGCGCCGGACCGATCGAGCCCATGAACCAGGCATCGTTGGTGACGTTGAGGATGAACTGCGCTTCGGACGGGTCGCCGATATCGCCTGGGAACACCGCTTCATAGCAAACCAGCGCCAGGAAGGGCGGGGTGCCCGGCGGCGTCATCAGCCGGCGGCCATCACCGGCCGCCCAGCCATTGGTGCCCGGCACGAACTGGTTGATGCCGAACAGCCGCCAGAAGCTCTGGAACGGCAGGTATTCGCCGAACGGCACCAGATGCGACTTGTCGTAGCTGGCGACCACTTCGCCGGCCGTGTCGATGGCAAGGATCGAGTTGAAGCCCGGATTATCGGGGATCGGCAGACCGTCCTCATCCAGCGGCTCGCGTGGTGCGCCGGTGAGCAGCAGCGTGCTGTCGGGGAGCATGCGAGCGATACGGGCGATGCCGTCCGGGTAGTTGGTGAGGAAGAACGGAAACACCGATTCCGGCCACACCAGGTGCGTGACCCCAGATAGACCGGGATCCGAAGGGGTCAGCTTGGTCTCCGACAGGCTGATCAGCTGGTTGATGATGGCATCGGGGTCGGCCACGCTCCAATCGGCGTGATCGAGGATCATCGGCTGCACCATGCGCACCTTCATATCGGTACGCGCAACAAGCGTCGTGCTGGTAAGCCGCCAGTTGCCATATGCCACCTGCGCCGCAATCACCCCCACGGCGAGGAAGAACGGTATCAGCCGTCGCACCAGCCCGCGCTGGTCGGCCGGCCAGATCAGCGCCGGGGTCATGGCAATGAGCGCCGCAAGGAAGGTGAGGCCGTAGGTGCCGATCACCGAGGCGAGCTGCAGCATCTCGTCATTGGCGGTCAGCGCATAGCCGATGAGGTCGAAGGGGAAACCGGAGAACAGGTGGCCGCGACCCCACTCGGCCAGCGCCAGGAGACTGGCGAGGGTAACGATACGGAACGCACCGCCCGACCACAGCATGTGCGCCAGCGCGCTGGCCAATCCCCAGAAGGTCGAGAGGATGGCCGCGAGCCCGACGATGGCGAACGGCATCAGAATGAGGAAAAAGCCGCCTGCCTGAAAGAACGCCGCGCCGAGCCAGTGCAGCGCAACTGTGAAGTAGCCGAGCCCGAAGCCGAAGCCGATCTGGAATGCCGGACCGAACAGCCGTCGCCAGCCGCTGCGTCGTTCGGCGCCATCGAGGGCCCAGACCCAGACCGGCAGCGCCAGGAACAGCGCCGGCAGCAGGAAGAATGGCGGCACCGACGCCGCAGCCAGCGCCCCCGCCGCAACGAGGATCAAGAAACGCCGCCAGCCGTGGCTCAGCATCACGGTCTCGGCGAGCCAGGTCATGCGGCGCTCGAATCACAGGGCATGTGGCAAGGTCGCGGGGTCGAAGCGTGGGGTCAAGACGGCAACGGCGTCGCAGCCGAGGCCGGCGCAACTGAGATCAAGCGACTGGCTCGACGTGCCCCGCAGCATCGCGAGCGAAAGAACAAGGGAGACGGCAGTGACGAACTGGACCAGGGTAACGCCTGAAGCGGCAGGGTTTGCCGCCAATCTGGAGCGGAAGCTCGCTGCGGGGTTCGAGTCGGGGCTGCTGCTGCCGATCCACGCGCTGCTGGTAAGCCGCGCCGGCGAGCTGGTGCTCGAACAGTATTTCGAGGGCGAGGACGAGAGCTGGGGCGATCCGCTCGGCCGGGTGCAGTTCGGCCCTGAGGTGCTGCATGACCTCCGCTCGGTGACCAAGAGTATCGTCGGCCTGCTCTACGGCATAGCGTTGGAGCGTGGGCTGGTGCCGCCGTTGGACGCGCCGGTGATCGACGCCTTCAGGGAATACCCTGACCTCGTCGTCGACCTGGAGCGGCGCAAGGTGACGGTGGCCCACACGCTCAACATGACCATGGGCATGGAGTGGGACGAGAACAAACCCTACACCGACCCGACCAACAGCGAGATCGCCATGGAGATGGCGCCGGACCGTTACCGCTTCATCCTCGACCGACCGATCATCGGCGCACCCGGCGAGAAATGGATCTATTCCGGCGGCGCCGTAGCGCTGATCGGCGCGCTGATCGAACGCGGCTCCGGCATGAAACTGCCCGACTTCGCCCGCGAAGCGCTGTTCGCGCCGCTGGGGATCACCGATTTCTATTGGATGGCCGGGAGCGACGGGGTGGCGTCGCCCGCGTCCGGATTGAGGCTGACCGCCCCGGACCTGCTGAAGATCGGCATGCTGCTGGTCGATGGCGGCCGGTTCGAGGGGCGGCAGGTGGTGCCCGAAGCGTGGATCGAGGCGTCCTGGACGCCGGCGGTGCAGACCTGGGACGGGCTCGGTTACGGCCGTCTCTGGTACGTCCACGAGGCGCCGGCGCCCGGCTACGACAAGCCGCTGCGCTGGATCGGCGCCTTCGGCAATGGCGGCCAACGCCTCTGGCTGGCGCCAGAAGCGGGCATCGCCTGCGTCATCAATGCCGGCGACTACAACCTGTTCGAGCGCTGGGTGACGCCCGCGCGGATCTGGCGCGAGATCGTGGTGGGGAATGTGGTGCGAGCCGGCTAGCCAGGCTACCCAACCCACCGCCGTCATCCCCGCGAAGGCGGGGACCCAGTGGGATGCCTCGGTCCCACCTGGCGCTGCGATATCGCACTAGGGTTCCCGCCTTCGCGGAAATGACGGCGGTGGGGCTGGTAGCTCGCGAAGCTACTCCGCGGCCGGAGCCTGCGTGCCTTCGGGCGCTTTCGTCACCGGCGGTTTCGGCGGCCGTGGCTTCGGCTGCTTCGTGCGCTTGATCTTGACGCGTTTGACCTGGCGGCTATCGGCCTGCAGCACTTCGAACTCGAAGCCCTTGATGCCGTTTACGTGCTCCCCCTTGGCCGGGACGTGGCCGGCCAGTTCGAAGACCAGACCACCGAGCGTATCGACCTCGTCGGCGTGGGCGCCCGGATCGAAATCCGGGCCGATGACATCGCGCACCTCGGTCAGTTCGGCACGGGCCGAGGCGATGAAGACGTTGGAGTTGATCTTGCGGACCAGCGCCACGTCGTCGTCGTGCTCGTCCTCGATCTCGCCAACAACCGCTTCGAGCAGGTCCTCGATGGTGACGAGGCCGTCGGTGCCGCCATATTCGTCGATGACCACCGCCATATGGACGCGTTTCAGCTGCATCTGCTGCAGCAGGTCGCCCACCGGCATCAGCGGCGGCACGAACAGCACCTGGCGCACGATATCGAGCTTTTCGAGCTTCGAGCGGAGCGGCGGCGAAACCAGCTTGACCGGCACCGCGGCCTCCGGATCGACCACCGGTTCGGTGATGCGGCGCAGCGCATCCTTCACGTGGATGAAGCCGGTGATGTTGTCGAGGCTGTCCGAATAGACCGGCATGCGCGAGTGGCCGACCTGACGGAAGCGGCTGACCAGCACGCCGAGCGTTTCGGTGTTTTCGATCGCCTCGATGTCGGCGCGGGGGATCATCACGTCTTCGACCCGCTTTTCGGCGAGGTCGAGCACGTTCTTCAGAATGGTCCGCTCGGACTGGGTGAAATCGGCGGTGCCGCCGTTGTTCTCGGATTCGAGGGCGACCTCGAGGTCGTCGCGCAGCGAAACCGTGCGCATGGCGACGAGGCCGCGCACCGAGTGCCACAGACGTTGCCCCCACGTGGCCGCGGGGGCGGGACTAGAAGGAGGTTCGCCGTTGGATTTGGCGGGCGCCGGTTTTTTGGGCGGCGCGGACGGACTGTCGGAGTCGTTCATCGGGTATGGCCGCGTGCGGCCTTCAATTCATCGGAGGGTGTAATTTAGCTATCGGCGTAGGGATCGGCAATGCCGAGGGTCGCGAGGATCTCGGTTTCGAGCCCCTCCATCTCCTCGGCGTCCTCTTCCTCGATATGGTCGTAGCCCAGAAGGTGCAGGAAGCCATGCACCACGAGGTGGGTGAAGTGGGCCTCGAAGGTGATGCCCATCTCGGCCGCCTCTCGCTCCACCGTCTCGCGCGCCAGCGTGATGTCGCCGAGCAATCCAGCGACCGGACCGAACGGCTCGATCTGCGGGAAGCTCAGCACGTTGGTGGATTTGTCGAAGCCGCGCCACTGATGGTTCAGCTCGCGCTGCTCGGCGTCGTCGGTGAGCACCACCGACACCTCGGCCACGCCGGCGACCTTGGCCTCCGACTGCTTCAGCGCTTCGCGGATAGCGGTTTCAGCGATGGCCTCGAGGTCTTCGGGCCAGCCCTCCGCGTTGACCGCGAAGGCGATTGATAATGGGGCTTGCATCAGGCCTTCGTGTTGTTCTCGGCCAGCCGGCGGGCGGTGTCGGCCTCGTAGGCGCGGACGATCCGGCCAACCAGCGCGTGACGTACCACGTCCTTGTCGTTGAAGCGCGAGATATGCACGCCCTCGATGCCGTCGAGCAGCGATACCGCCTCGATCAGGCCCGACTTTTCGCCACGCGGCAGGTCGACCTGGGTCGGGTCGCCCGTGACGATCATCTTCGAGTTCTCGCCCAGACGGGTCAGGAACATCTTCATCTG
Organism: Devosia sp. P3_B2; assembly: GCF_056402875.1. Taxonomy (NCBI): domain Bacteria; kingdom Pseudomonadati; phylum Pseudomonadota; class Alphaproteobacteria; order Hyphomicrobiales; family Devosiaceae; genus Devosia; species Devosia sp. P3_B2. The sequence continues at coordinate 105,074 of NZ_JBFUGO010000013.1, forward strand.
CATCGAGGTGGTATTCTGCGCCTCGTCGAGGATGACCACGGCGTTGGCCAGCGTGCGGCCACGCATGAAGGCGAGCGGCGCTACTTCGATGATGCCCGAGGTGATGCAGCGTTCCACATGCTCGGGCCGCATCATGTCGTAAAGCGCGTCGTAGAGCGGACGGAGGTACGGATCGACCTTGTCCTTCATGTCGCCCGGGAGGAACCCGAGGCGCTCGCCGGCTTCGACGGCCGGGCGTGACAGGATGATGCGGTTGATATCGCCGCGCTCGAGCAGCGTCGCGGCGTGAGCAACGGCGAGATAGGTCTTGCCGGTACCGGCCGGACCGACGCCGAACACCAGCTCGGAGCGGTCCATGGCGCGCATGTAGGCATCCTGTGCCGGGGTGCGGGCAACGATGGTCGCCTTGCGGGTCGCGATCTGCGCCATGCGCACCCTGCCCTTCTTCTCGAGCGTGGGCAGGCTCAGCTGGCTGTCCTCGGTCTCGATCATCCGGATGACGCCGTCGACGGTTGAAACCTCGATTGGCCCGCCTTCTTCGAGTTGCTCGTAAAGCGACTCGAGGACGCGTCGCGCCTGATCGACGGAGGTCGCGCCGCCCTTCAGCATGACGTGGTTACCCCGCGGCGTCGCCTGCACGGACAAGCGCTGCTCGATCAGGGCAAGATGCTGGTCGAAATCGCCGTAGAGTTGCGCGGCGAGCTTGTTGTCTTCGAAGGCGAGTTCAAGCTGGGAGGATGGGCCGTGGTCGGAAGACGGGGGCAAATGCCTGCTCAAATCTCTGGTAGCTCCGTAATGGCAGCCTCAGATATGGGCCGCGGTGGCTCGAGACTCAATAACGCTAGCAGGATTCGGTTCCGCAACTGTGACAATCTTGCCAATGAGGGAATTATTCCGGGCTGCGACTATCTCCACCGGAATGATCTGTCCGATCAGCCGGGTCGCGCCTTCCATGTGCACCGCCTGCAGGTAGGGCGAGCGGCCGCCGATCTGGCCGGGCTGGCGGCCGGCCTTCTCGATCAGCACCGGCAAGGTGCGGCCGACAACGGACTGATGAAACGCGTGCATCTGCGTGTTGATCTGGTCGTTGAGGCGCTGCAGGCGCTCGGTCTTTTTTGCTTCGGCGACCTGGTTCTCCATCGTCGCACCGGGCGTGCCGGGACGGATCGAGTACTTGAACGTGTAGGCGGACGCATAGCCGACATCCCTGACGACCTGCATCGTGTCCTCGAAATCGGCATCGGTCTCACCGGGGAAACCGACGATGAAATCGCCTGACAGCGCCATGTCGGGGCGCGCCGCCTTGATGCGCTCGATGACGCGCATGTACTCGGCCCGGGTGTGGCGGCGGTTCATCGCCTTGAGGATGCGGTCGGACCCGGACTGGATCGGCAGATGCAGGTAAGGCATCAGTGCATCGAGGTCGCGATGCGCCTCGAGCAGCTCGTCGGTCATGTCGAGGGGGTGCGAGGTGGTGTAGCGGATGCGGGCGATACCCGGGATCAGCGACAAGCGATAGCAGAGCTCACCGAGGCCGACGCTGCGGCCCTTGGCATCGAGGCCGTGATACGCGTTGACGTTCTGGCCGAGCAGCGTCAGCTCGCGCACGCCGGCTTCGGCAAGGTTCTGCGCCTCGCGCAGCACCTGCTCGACCGGGCGCGAAACTTCGCTGCCACGAGTGTAGGGCACCACGCAGAACGAGCAGAATTTATCGCAACCTTCCTGCACCGTGAGGAAGGCGGTGAGCCCGCGCGCCAGCGTGACTTCCTTCTTCGCCGCCGGCAGATGCTCGAACTTGTCCTCCTCGGGGAAGTCGGTGTCGACGACCTTTGCCCCATTGTGGGCACGCGCGATCAGCTCGGGCAGGCGGTGGTAGGATTGCGGCCCGAACACCAGGTCGACGGCAGGCGCCCGGCGAACGATCTCGTCGCCCTCGGCCTGCGCCACGCATCCGGCGACGCCGATCATCAGGTCCTGGCCGTTGGCCCGGCGCTCCTCGCGCAGGTCGCGCAGCCGGCCGAGTTCCGAGAACACTTTCTCCGAGGCCTTTTCGCGGATGTGGCAGGTGTTGAGGACGACCAGGTCGGCGTCCTCCATCACCTGCACCGGCTCGTAGCCGTGCGGCGCCAAGGCATCCGCCATGCGGTCGGAATCGTAGACGTTCATCTGGCACCCGTAGGTCTTGATGAACAGCTTCTTGGGCGTGTGCTCGGTCATGGGCGGCTGAATACACCGAAGTGGCGGGGAGTGCAAAAGCCGGGGTGGCAGCAGACGCCCGATTGGGGCAACCTCCGCGGCCTGGAGAACGCCCATGACCAAGAACCTCGATACTCTCGCCCTGCATGGCGGCGACGGCGCCCGCGTCGTCGGCGAGCCGCTGGCGCCGGCGCCGGTGCTGTCCACGACCTACTTCACCCATCCGGACGCCGTTGGCTTCTCCGCCTCGGACCTCCAGGCCGACGCCCCGCATTTCTACACCCGCTGGAGCAACCCGACGCTGGAGCTGCTGGAGAAGCGCCTGGCGCTGCTCGAGGGCGGCGAAGCGGCACTGAGCTTTGGCTCCGGCATGGCGGCAATCACCGGGCTGTTTGCCGGGACGCTGAAGGCTGGCGACCATCTGGTGCTGTCGGACGTCTGCTACGCTGGCGTCGCCGAGTATGCGCGCCACGCCCTGCCGCGACAGGGGGTTGCAGTGTCGTTCGCCGACAGCTCGGACCCGCAGAACGTCGCGGCGGCGATGCGACCCAACACCCGGCTGGTGCATATCGAAACGCCGGCCAACCCGATCCTCAGGCTCACCGACATCGCGGCCGTAGCGAAGATTGCCCACGCCGGCGGCGCAGAACTGTCGGTGGATTCGACCATCGCCACCCCGGTCGGCACCAACCCGATCGCGCTCGGCGCCGACTACGTCTGCCACTCCCTGACCAAGTACCTGTGCGGTCACGGTGATGCGCTGGGCGGTGCGCTGATCGGCCGGGCCGACGACATCGCCGCGCTGCGCAAGGACGTGCTGATCCACCACGGCGCGGTGCTGTCGCCGTTCTCGGCCTATCTGATCCTGCGCGGCATCGAGACGCTCGGCCTCCGGATGGAGAAGCACCAGGCAAACGCACGGGCGGTGGCAGAGTGGCTGGAGCAGCACCCGAAGGTGCGCCGGGTACTGTGGCCCGGCCTCGCAAGCCACGAGCAGGCGGAACTGGCGCGCCGGCAGATGCGCAATTTCTCCGGGCTGCTGAGCTTTTCGGTGAAGTCGGATAGCGCCGGCATGGCCCGGCAACTGGCGGAGCGATTGGAACTCGTTAGCTACGCGGTGTCGCTGGGCAAGACCAAGTCGCTGTGCTTCTACATCCCCACCGAGGACATCCTGCGCTCGTCCTTCGCCATCACCGACGAGCGGAGTTACCGCGACTGGGCCGGCGAAGGTGTGTTCCGGGTCTCGGTTGGCATCGAGGATGCCGATACGATCATCGCCGATTTCGAGAGCGCACTCGGATGAGCGGGTTGCTGAAGGAGATCGTCTTCGATTGCAAACGCGCTGCGCCCCTTGCCCGGTTCTGGGCTCAAGTCCTGACCGGCTACGCGGTGCGGGCCTATGACGACGAGGAGATCGCCCGCCTCGCGGCGCTCGGCCTCACCCCGGACACCGATCCGGTGGTGATGGTCGACGGCCCCGGCCCGACGCTCTGCTTCCACGAGATCGAMCGCGGCCGGGTCCAGGGCCGCATCCATCTCGACGTGAAGGTGACCGACCCCGCCGCGGAACGCACCCGCCTCATTGGCCTCGGTGCCGGCGTGGTGCGGGAAGCCGACGGCTACACCGTGCTGGCCGACCCCGAGGGCAACCACTTCTGCTTGGTGGACTGAACCTACTCCGCCGCCACCGGCAGCGGCGTGCCGCGGTTCAGCGCCACGAGCATGCGGCGAACTTCGTTCTCGGTCTGCTTGGCTAGTTCCTTGCGGTTGGTGCCGGCGCTGAGCGGACGCGGCGTGCCGAAGGCGAGGGTGACCTCGCGGGTGCCGCCGGTCAGGATTTCCTTGATGTTCTGCTTCACCGACTTGGACTTGATCCAGGCGATGAACGAGCGGTCGGTGCGGCCGACCGGCAGGCCCTGGAGCTTCGTATAGGCGATCGTCAGCGGCTGGATCATCACTTCGCCGGCGCCAGCATCTTCCATGGCGTGCTGCGCGGCGCCGATCAGCGCCGAGCGGAACGGCAGCACGTGGGTGCCGATATCTGACTGGCCCTCGGCGAACAGCAGCACGGCGCCGCCCGAGGCCATGCGCTTGCCCATCTCCTCGCTCACCCGCTTGGCGTCACTGCGCTTCTTGCGATCGACGTAGAGCGTGCGCTGCAGCGAGGCCATGAAGCCGACAAAGAACCATTTCTGGATCTCGGACTTGGCAACGAACGTGACGTCGGCCTTGGAGCCGACCGCGATGATGTCGGTCCACGAGACGTGGTTGGAAACGATCAGCGTGGCACGGTCGTGCGAGGGCTCGCCGATCACCTTCACCTTCATGCCGAGGAAGGTGCAGCCGAACCAGTGAAACCAGCGCGGAATCCGGTTGTTGAACCATGGGCTGCGCGAGACGAGGAACTGCAGCGGCACGAACACGATGAGGAACGGCACGTAGCAGAAGATGAAAAACAGGCTGCGGAGGATCATTTGGCCTCGTCCGGCTTGAGCGGCACAGCATAGAGCTCCAGCCGATGGTCGACCAGCCGGTAGCCGAGCCGCTTGGCGATGACTTCCTGGATGGCCTCGATCTCTTCGTTGCGGAACTCGATCACCTTGCCCGAGCGGATATCGATCAGGTGGTCGTGGTGCTCGTCGGGGATCAGCTCGAAGCGCGCCCGTCCATCCTTGAAGTCGTGCTTGGTGACGAGCCCGGCTTCCTCGAACAGGTTGAGGGTGCGGTAGACGGTGGAGAGCGAAATCCGCACGTCGATCGCCGAGGCCCGACGATAGAGTTCCTCGACATCAGGATGATCGAGCGCCTGCTCGATGACCTGCGCAATGACGCGACGCTGGTCGGTCATCCGCATGCCCTTCTGGGCGCACTGCTCTTCGAGAGTTTGAATGCCGGGTTTGCTCATCGGGCGTCCCCCGTTAAGGTCTTTCCTTGGTCGCGCTCTCGAACCGGAAAAGTCTGCAACTTTTCCTGATCACGCTCCTGAACTCGGTTAGCCAAGATCACGCGCCATGACAATAGCGGTCGCCGGTGTGCCGTCGGGCCGCGGGTAGTAGCCCTTGCGCTCGCCGACGGTCTTGAAGCCCAGCTTGCCGTAGAGCTTCAGCGCCGGTGTGTTGTCGGCGGCCACCTCCAGCAGCATCCGCTTGGCGGGGCTCATCAGCACGGCGTCGAACAGGGCCCGCATCAGCATCAGGCCGACGCCCTTGTTCCGCCACTTGCGATCAACCGCGATGGAGATGAGTTCCACCTCCTCGCCCAGGTGCCGCAGCATGGCGAACCCGGCAATGCGGCGCCGGCTGTCGCAAGCGACGTAGACCGGCGTGTCCTTGCCGGCGACATAGGCGGCGAATTCTTCCCGCGTCCAGCCGCGATAGAACCCTTCGGCATGGAGCCGCGCGATCGTCTCCGCATCGCCGCCACGGGCCGGCTCGACATGGAGGGTGGTGGGCGAGAGCCAGAAGTTCATTGCCCGACCCTCGCAACGCGGAACTTTTCCTGCGGCTTGGCATCGGCATCGCGAACATAGGCCGCTTCGGGTGGATAGTTGCCGGGATCGACGGTGGCGGCGAAACGCGCCAGCGCTGCGATATCGACCAGCGGCGAGGTGACGAGGGCGGCGCCGGGCGGGACGCGTCGACGCGCGTCGTCCATCGGCAGCAGTTGTGGCTCGCCTACTGGAATGCCGGGACCACTGAAGAGCTGGAAATACGCCTCATCGCGCCGCGCATCGAGCAGCACGGCGGTGGCGTCGCATTGGGTGCCGAGCGACAGCGCCAGCAGTGAGGGCACGCCGATGACAGGGATGCTCAGCGCCAGTCCAAGCCCGCGCGCGGCGCTCAGCCCGATGCGGAGTCCGGTGAACGAGCCCGGGCCGGTGGTGACAGCGATCCGGGTGAGGTCTTTGTACGCGACGCTATTGCGCGCCAACAGTTCGTCGATCGCGGGAAAGATGCGCTCGGCCTGCCCCTGCGCCATGTCCTCGACCAGCGCATCGGCGCGCTCGCCCAGTAGCAGCGCCAGTTGCAGGCGCGGCGCGGCGGTATCGATGGCGAGAAGGACGCTGGACATGTCGGAGAGATAGGCGTTGGCGCAGGGATTGTCATCACCATCGGACCTCTCCCCACACTCGATGTCATCCCAGCGAAAGCTGGGACCCAAGCGGCAGCGGACGCAGGACGTGAGTTGGGTCCCTGCTTCCGCAGGGATGACATCCGGTAAGTGGCAGAACGAGTGCTTTAAAAGCAAATCGCCCGGCATGGGGGCCGGGCGATCGGAAACTCTACCGCTGAACCGAGGCTCAGACCTGCTGCACGGCCTCGACGCCGGGGACGAAGTGGCGGAGCAGGTTCTCGATGCCGGACTTGAGCGTCGCGGTCGAGGACGGGCAGCCCGAGCAGGCGCCCTGCATGTGGAGGAACACGGTGCCCTCCTTGAAGCCCTTGAAGGTGATGTCGCCGCCATCCATGGCGACGGCGGGGCGCACGCGGGTGGCAAGCAGTTCCTTGATCACCTCGACGGTCTCGGCATCGCCCTCCTCGAAGAACTCTTCGCCGGCCACCACTTCGGCGGTGCCGTCGGCGAGCACGGGCTTGCCGGAGAGGAAGTGCTCCATGATCACGCCGAGGATCGCCGGCTTGATGTGGCTCCACTCGGCCGTGTCCTTGGTGACCGAGATGAAGTCGGAACCGAGGAACACGCCTTCGACGCCGGGGACGTCGAACAGGGCGGCGGCCAGCGGCGAAATCGCCGCCGATTCGGCCTGACGGAAATCGCGCGGTTCACCGACCAGCACATCACGGCCGGGCAGGAATTTCAGGGTCGCCGGATTTGGCGTCGCTTCGGTCTGGATGAACATCGGGCGTTTTGGACTCGTGTTAGAACAATTCCAAAGTAGTGTTTTGGAGCCCGAAACGCAAGGCCTTGGCGCGGCGCGTCAGGTCACCGCGACGATCTGCTCGTCGGTCATGGTGCCGGGGATGATGGTGACGATCACCGGCAGGGCGGCCTGGCCGGCGCGGGTGGCAAAGGCGCTGACCAGCGGCCCGGGGCCTTCCTTGCCGCCGGCCGCCGCGATCACCAGGATGGCGATACCGGGATCTTCGGCGACCAGCCGTTCGATCTCGCTGACGAGGTCGCCCTCGCGGATCACCGTCTCGGTGCGGATGCCCTCGCCGATCTGGCCGATGCGGGCGCGCTTGGCGTCGAGCATGCGCTCGGCTTCCTCGCGGGCCTCGGCGCGCATCACTTCCTCGACGCCGAGGAACTGGGTGAAATCCTGGCTGTCGATGACCGAGAGCAGCACCACCGTGCCGCCGGTGCGCTTCACCCGGTTCGCGGCGAATGTAATGGCGCGATCGGCTTCCTTGCTCTCGTCGATGACGACGAGAAACTTGCGTTTGTATTCGCTCATGCTGTCAGCCAAAGCGCCGCACCTTCAGCTCGGAAGATGCGGCATTGTTCCAAATGCGCGGCGGGGCCGCAAGCGGTGCGCGAGATCAGCGGACGAAGCCGACGATCTTGCGCACGTCGTCCATGATCGGCACGGCGATGGCGCGGGCGCGATCGGCGTTGCGACGGAGGATCTGGTCCATCTCGCCCTTGTCGGCGACGAGCCGCTTCATCTCGGTGGCGATCGGCGAGAGCACCGATACCGCGAGATCGGCCAGCGCCGGCTTGAACTTGCCCCAGCCCGAACCACCGAACTCGGCGAGCACCTGGTCCACCGACTTGTCGGCCAGCGACGCATAGATGGCGACGAGGTTTTCGGCCTCGGCCCGGCCGGCGAGGCCCGCGGCCTCGGTCGGCAGCGCGTCGGCGTCGGTGGTGGCGCGCTTGATCTTCTTACTGATCGTGTCTGCGTCATCCATCATGTAGATGGTCGACATGTCAGAGGCGTCCGACTTCGACATCTTCTTCTTGCCGTCCTTGAGCGACATGACGCGCATCGCGGGGCCAGTGGAGAGCGTCTCGGTCAAGGGGAAGAAGTCGTCCTTCACCCCCAGGCCTTTGATCTGCTTTTTGAAATCGTGGTTGAACTTCTTGGCGATATCGCGCGTCAGCTCGAGGTGCTGGCGCTGGTCATCGCCCACCGGCACGGCTGTCGCCTTGTAGAGCAGGATGTCGGCCGCCATCAGCGAGGGATAGGCGAACAGCCCGAGCGAGACGGCTTCGGAGTTCTCGCCACCCTCGGCACCGGCCTTGTCCTTGAACTGGGTCATGCGCGTCATCCAGCCGACGCGCGCCACGCAGTTGAATATCCAGGCGAGCTCGGCATGCTCGACCACCTGGCTCTGGTTGAAGATGATCGACTTGTTCGGATCGAGCCCCGCCGCGATGTAGGCCGCGGCAATCTCGTAGGTCCAGCGGCGCAGGTCTTCGGGGTCCTGCCACACCGTGATCGCGTGCATGTCGACGACGCAGTAGATCGTCTCATGCGTTTGCTGCAGCGGCACGAAGCGCCGGATGGCGCCGAGATAGTTGCCCAGGTGCAGGTCGCCGGACGGCTTGATGCCGGAAAAGACGCGCGGAGTGAAAGCCATAACCGATAAATCCAGTGTGAAGCTGGGCTTATCGCCGATGAGCGCCCCCGCGCGCAAGCCACCTACCACTCGAGAACGATCTTGCCCTTCTCGCCGCCGGCCGCCAGCTTGAACGCCTCGGCATAGTCGTCGGCGCTCATCCGGCGGGTGATGACCTTGCGGACATCGAGCCCCGACTCGAGCATGGCCAGCATCTTGTGCCAGGTCTCGAACATCTCGCGGCCGTAGATGCCGCGCAGCGTGATCATGCGGAACACGATCTTGCCGAGGTCGAAGATGAACGGCCGCGCCGGTACGCCGAGCAGCGCGATACGGCCGCCCATCACCATGTGGTCGATCATCTGGTCCAGTGCAGCGGGGGCGCCGCTCATCTCGAGGCCGACGTCAAAACCTTCCTTCATGCCGAGCTTGTCCATCACCTCGCGGAGGTTCTGCGTCGTGATGTTGACCGGCACGACGTCGGCGACTTCTGCAGCCAACGCTAGGCGCTCCGGGTTCACGTCGGTGATGACGACGTGGCGGGCCCCGACATGGCGGGCGACCGCGGCGCCCATGATGCCGATCGGGCCGGCGCCGGTGACCAACACGTCCTCGCCGACGATGTCGAAGGCGAGGGCGGTGTGGACGGCGTTGCCGAGCGGATCGAGGATGGCGCCCATCTCGTCGTCGATGGCGTCGGGGAGCGGGATGATGTTGAAGGCCGGGATCCGCACGAACTCGGCGAAAGCCCCGGGAAGATTGACGCCGATGCCCTTGGTGTCGGGGTCGAGGTGGAACTTCCCAGCGCGGCTGGCGCGGCTCTTCATGCCGACGACGTGGCCCTCGCCAGAGACGCGTTGACCGATACTCAGGTTCCTTACGTCGGCGCCCAGAGCGACGATTTCGCCGGAGTATTCGTGGCCGGTGATCATCGGGACGGGGATGGTTTTCTGGGCCCAGTCGTCCCAGTTGTAGATGTGGATGTCGGTGCCGCAGATGCCGGTTTTGTGAACCTTTACAAGCACATCGTCGGGGCCGATATCCGGGATTGGGCGGTCTTCGAGCCAGATTCCGGGCTCTCGTTTGGCTTTGACGAGGGCTTTCACGAGATGATCCCCAGTTCGCGGCCGGCCTCAGTGAATGCGGCGATGGCGAAGTCGATGTCGGCGTCAGACAGCGCTGCGGACATCTGCGTGCGGATGCGGGCTTTGCCTTTGGGAACAACGGGATAGAAGAAGCCGGCGACGTAGACGCCGCGGCGATCGAGGGCGGCGGCGAGGTTCTGAGCGAGGGTGGCTTCGCCGAGCATGACGGGAATGATCGGGGTAACTCCGGGGAGCAGATCGAAGCCGGCTTCGGTCAAACCGGCTCTAAATCTATGGCTTAGACGCGTCAGGTTTGAGCGGAGTTCGTCGGCAGATCGTGCAATTTCAATTGCCTTGAGCGAACCAGCCGTTACGGCGGGGGCGAGGGCGTTGGAGAAGAGGTACGGACGGGCGCGCTGGCGGAGGAGGTCGATCACCGGCTGCGGACCGGTGATGAAGCCGCCCATGGCGCCGCCGAGGGTCTTACCATAGGTGCCGGTGATGATGTCGGGCTCTGCGCCGGTCAGGGCGCCGGTGCCACGACCCTGAGGGCCGAGATGGCCGGTGGCGTGGCAATCATCGACCGCAACTATGGCGCCATACTTGTCGGCCAGGGCGCGGATCTCGGGGAGCTTCGCGACATAGCCGTCCATCGAGAACACGCCGTCGGTGACGATCAGGCGGAAGCGGGCATTGTCGGCGACGGCCTGCTTCAGCTGGGTCTCGAGATCGTCCATGTCGGAGGTCTGGAAGCGGTAGCGCTTGGCTTTTGACAACCGTACGCCGTCGATGATCGAGGCGTGGTTGAGGCTGTCGGAGATGATGGCGTCGTCCTCTGTGAGGAGGGTCTCGAACAGCGCGCCGTTGGCATCGAAGCAGGCGGCGAAGAGGATCGCGTCGTCCTTGCCGAGGTAGCGGGCGGTAGCGGTTTCGAGCTCCCGATGCAGGTCCAGCGTGCCGCAGATGAAACGCACCGAGGCCATGCCGAAGCCGTACTGCTCCAGCGCCTCGGCGGCCGCGTCGGCGATGGCGGGATGGTCGGCGAGGCCGAGATAGTTGTTGGCGCAGAGGTTGACCATTTGCCGGCCGGCGACCGTGACCCGGCCGCCCTGCGGCGAGGTGATCTGCCGCTCGCGCTTCAGCAGGCCCTGGGTCTCGATGTCGGCGAGGACTGTGTTCAGGTGGTCGAGATAGCCGGCTTGCATGGTCATTCCTCCGATATGGAGGAAATTCCGCTATAACGGACGAATAGTCAAGTGAGCGCGGAATTTCCGCTTGGCACGGCCAATCTGCTCGGAGATAAAGGCGGCATGGCAAGCACCGAAGCTCCCGATATCGGCCCGATCATCCAGCGCGAACGCAAGGCGCGGCACCTGACGCTGGAGCGGCTTGCGGCGCTTTCGGGCGTGTCGCGCTCGATGCTGAGCCAGATCGAACGGGGCGAATCGAACCCGACCTTCGCGGTGCTGTGGGGGCTGACCCAGGCGCTGAAGATCGACCTCGCCGACCTGATCGCGGGCGGCGTGGCGCATCGCCGGGCGGCGCCGGTGGACGTGGTGACCGTGCCGCTGACGCCTGAGATCAACAGCCCGGAGGGGCATTGGCGGCTGCGGATCTTGAGCCCGACGGCCATGGCCGGGCGGGTCGAGTGGTATGAAGTGGAGATCGCCCCTGGCAGCCGGCTGCATAGCGCGCCGCACGCCGCCGGGACCTACGAGCACCTGACGGCGCAGACCGATGGGCTGCGGGTGAAGACGGCGCTGGGGGAGCAGGTGCTCGGTTCGGGGGAAACCGCTCGGTATCGGGCTGATGTCGAGCACGAGATTGCCAATGAGGGGCGTGAGCCGGCTCGGGCGCTGATGGTGGTGGTGTACGAGTAGGCCTCAGGCCTTGTGCCGCCGCAGGCGCCGCAGCAGCCCTCCGAGAGGCTGTATCCTGGTAATGTGCGCGAGCGCGAAGTAGAGCCCCGCGCCGAACACGCAGAGGGCGAACAGCGCCAGCGCCTGGGCTAGGAATGAATAACCTGGGTCGAACACTGGCCCCAGCAGCACCACAAGGCCATAGAGCGCGCCAGACATTACCAGCGTGAGCAGCAGGATCATGCCCTGCTGGCGCCATTCGGCGGCGGTGATGGTGAAGTGGCCGCGGCGGCCCAGGAAGATCGCCAGGAGCACGACATTGGCCCAGGCGGCGATCGAGGTGGCGAGCGCGATGCCGACATGCTTCAGCGTCGGGAACAGCGCCAGCGACAGCACGATGTTGATGATCAGCGAGACGAAGGCGAACCAGGTCGGGGTCTTGGTGTCCTTGCGCGAGAAGAAGCCGGGCTGCAGCACGCGGATGAGCACGAAGGCTGGCAACCCGACGGCGAAGGCGAGCAGCGCGTGCGAGACGTTGACGCTGTCGGTTGCGCCGAACTCGCCGCGCTCGAACAGCACCCGGACCACCGGCAGGGCCAATGCGATCAGCGCACCGGCGGCGGGCATCGAGAGCAGCATCGAGAGGAACAGCGACTGGCTCTGGCTCTGGCGCGCTTCGAGCTCACGACCGGCGCCGAGGTGGCGGCTCAATTCGGGCAAGAGCACCGTGCCGATGGCGATGCCGATGATGCCGAGCGGCAGCTGGTAGAGCCGGTCGGCGTTGTAGATGATCGACATCACCTCGTTGGCGCCCGAGGCGATGATGGTACCGACGAAGATGTTGATCTGGGTGATGCCGCCCGCGATGATCGCCGGCACCGCCAGCACCCAGAAGCGACGAACCTCAGTGTCGAACCGCGGCCAGCGCAGTTTCGGGACGAACCCGGCGCGGCGGATGGCCCAGTAGACCAGCGCCAGCTGCGCGATCCCGCCGAGCATGGTGGCAATCGCCACCCAGAACGCGGTGTCGGGCGCCTCGAGCGTCAGGATGGCGAGCGGGATCAGCGCGCCGATGTTGACGATGTTGAGCACGATCGGCGCGAAGGCAGCGGCGAAGAACCGGCCGAGGCTGTTGAGGATCGCCGCATAGGCCGCCATCAGCGACATGCAGGCGAGATAGGGGAACATGATCCGGGTGAGGAAGACCGTGAGGTCGAACTTCTCCGCGTCACCGACAAAGCCGGGAACGAACAACACCATGATCTGCGGGGTGAAGATCTCGACGAGGATGGTGACGACGAGGATCGCCGCGACCAGCCAGCTCATGATCCGGCCGGCGAGTTCCTTCGCGCCCTCGTTACCCTCGGTCTCGAGCGCGGTGGAGAACATCGGCACGAAGGCGGTGTTGAAAGCGCCCTCGGCGAACAGCCGCCGGAACAGGTTGGGGAAGCGGAATGCAGCGTTGAAGGCGTCGGAGACGGGCGAGATGCCGAGCACGGCCGCCATCAGCGCATCACGGGCGAAGCCGAAGACACGCGAGACGAGGGTGAGCCCGCCGACGGAGAGGAAGTTGCGGTAGAGGCTCAACGCAAGTCCTCCAGCGGAGAGGGCGGTGCGGGAAGAGTACCCCCACCCCTGTCCCCTCCCCTCAAGGGGGAGGGAGACGCCAACACTTGCACTGAGTGCAAGGCCGCGAAGGCAGATTCGGAGGGTCTCCTCCCCCCTTGAGGGGGAGGGACAGGGCGGGGGGTGTTTGTGAGCGCCGGGCTATCCCGGTGCACGTCACCCATTAGCCACCTTGCCCGCCTTTTCCTCGATGGGTTGGAACACCGCCAGCAACGCGTCGTGGATTTTTTTCTGGCGGGTTTTGGACTCGATTTTGTGGCCGGTGAGGTCGGTGACGTAGAACACGTCGACGGCCTTTTCGCCGTAGGTGCCGATATGGGCCGAGCCGATGGTGAGGTTGAGGTCGGAGATCTGGCGGGTGAGCTGGTGGAGCAGGCCCGTGCGGTCGAGGCCCATGACCTCGATGACCGTGAACTTCTCCGAGATGGTGTTCGAGACGGCGACTTGCGCCGGCAGGGTGAAGGGTTTCAGCCGCTTGTTGTGGCGGCTTTCCTTGCCGAGGTCGATCAGCACCTGACGCTTGCCCTGCAGCAACTGCTTCACCGTATCGATGATGCGGGTGGCGCGGACTTTCTCATCCTCATCGGAGGTGAACGAGCGGCGGAGGCGGAAGGTGTCGACGGCGCGGCCATCGCGGGTGCCGAAGATCTGGGCGCCGATGATCGAGGCGTCGGCCATGGTGCAGGCGCCGGCGATCAGCGAAAGCAGCCGCGGGTGGTCGGGGGTGTAGAAGCTGACCTCGGTGATCGACTCGAACGACTTGATCCGGATCGAGCCGGCGAACATCTGGCCAGCCTGGTCAGCGACGCGGATCATCCGGGCGTGTTCGACCTGCAGCTCCGGCTCGGCACGGAGCCAATAGTGGTCGTAATGGCGGCCGAGATAGGTCTCGACTTCCGGCGCCGGCCAGGCAGAGAGCGCGCCGCGCAAGACGGTCTTAGCCGCCTCGATGCGATCGCGCTGGGTGACCTGGCTGTGGCCACCCGAGAGCAGCGGCTCGGTGGCATAGTAGAGCGAGCGGAGCAGCGAGCCCTTCCAGCCGGTCCAGACACCCGGGCCCACGGCGCGGATGTCGCAGGCGGTGAGGATCATCAGCAACGCCAGGCGCTGCGGCGACTGCACCACATCGGCAAAGGAACGGGCCGTCTCGGGGTCCTGGATATCGCGGCTCTGGGCGATCTCGCTCATCAACAGGTGATGTTCGATCAGCCAGGAGACGGTGTCGGTTTCGGCCGCATCGAGCCCGAGGCGCGGACAGAACTTCTTGGCGATGCGGGCGCCGGCGATCGAGTGGTCCTCGGGGCGGCCCTTGGCGATGTCATGGAGGAACAGCGCGACGTAGAGCAGGCGTGTGTCGTTGAGATGCGGCAGCAGCTCGTGGGTCAGCGGCAGCTGTTCACGGAGGCCCCCGTTGGCGATGTCGGCCATGACGCCGACGGCGCGGATCAGGTGCTCGTCCACCGTGTAGTGGTGGTACATGTTGAACTGCATCAGCGCGACGATCTTGCCGAACTCGGGCACGAAGCGGCCGAGCACGCCGGCTTCGTTCATCTGGCGCAGGATGCGCTCGACATAGGTCGGGGCGGTGAGGATCTCGAGGAACCAGGCGTTGGCCTGCTTGTCGTTCCGGAGGTCATGGCCAATCAGCTTGAACGAGCGGCGGATCAGCTTGATGGCGTCGGGGTGGAGGTGCGCATCGTGCCGCCCGGCCAGCATGAAGCCCTTGATGAGGTTGCGCGGGTCCTTCTGGAAGACGTCGGGGCCAGCAACGTTTAGCCGGCCGCCCTCGATGACGAAATCCGTCTCGCCCTTGATCGCCACCTTGCCGCGCTTGAACGGAGCGAGCACGCGCCCGACCATATCGAGGGGCTTTGCGTGATCGAACTCCAGCGAAGTGCAGAAGATGCGGGTGAGGTCGCCGACGTCTTTGGCGACGAGGAAGTAGCGCTTCATGAAGCGCTCGACCCCGAGCATGCCGGCGCGATCGCTGTAGCCGAGGCGGGCGGCGAGATCGGGCTGCACGTCGAAGGTCAGCTTCTCGTCGGGCCGGCCGGTGAGGAAATGCAGGTTGCAGCGAATGGCCCAGAGGAAATCCTCGGCACGCTGGAACAGCCGGTATTCCTCGCCGCTGAGCACGCCCTTGCCGACCAGTTCGGCGCTGGATTTGACGCGGTAGAAGTACTTGCCGATCCAGAACAGGGCGTGGAGGTCGCGGAGGCCGCCCTTCCCGTCCTTGATGTTGGGCTCGACCACGTAGCGGGTATTGCCCATCTGGCGGTGGCGTTCGTCGCGTTCAGCCATCTTGGCGGCGATGAACTCGGGCCCGGTCTTGGGCATGATCTCGGTTTCGAAGCGATGGATCAGTTCTTCGAAGAGCTTGCGGTCGCCGGTGAGATAGCGGGCTTCGAGGGTGGCGGTGCGCACCGTCATGTCGGAGCGGGCCATGCGGATGCAATCATCAACCGAGCGGACGGCGTGGCCGACCTTCTGGCCGAGATCCCACAGCATGTAGAGGATGTATTCGGTGATCTGCTCGCCCCAGGGCGTCTGCTTGTAGGGCAGGATGAACAGCAGATCGATGTCGGAGCCGGGCGCCAGCGTGCCGCGGCCATAGCCGCCGACCGCGGCGATCGAGATCATCTCGGCGCCCGAGGGGTTGTCGACCGGGTAGACGTCGCGGACCGCGAAATAGTGGACGGCGCGGATGATCTCGTCTTCAGCGGCGCTCAAGTTCATGGCGCAGCGCGTACCCTTGCCGGTGGCCATCAGCTCGGCCTCGGCGCCAACTCGCGCCGCGGCGAGGACGGAGCGTACATGCGCCAGCACGAGGCTGCGGGCGGCGGCGGATTTGGGGTCCTGCCCGGCGGTCAGCCGGCGGATATCGCCCAGGATGGTGTCGGCGGCCGTAAGCTGGAAGGCCGGTTTTCGCGGTCGGACGTCAATTTCGGCGAGCTGCATCGCGGATTTTCTTAAGCTCGTAGATCAGGTCGATGGCCGCGCGGGGCGTAAGGTCGTCGGGGCGCACCTGATCGAGCATGTCATGGATGGGATTAACGGCCGCCTTCGGGGTGGGCGGTTGATGCGCAAAGAGCGGCAGATCGTCTAGCACGACGGCTTTTCCGCCGGAAGAGCGCTGTTCGAGGACGCCCAATACCTGGCGTGCACGGCTCAGCACGGATTCAGGCAGGCCGGCGAGCTTGGCCACCTGGATGCCGTAGCTGCGATCGGCGGCGCCGTCGGCGACTTCGTGCAGGAACACCACTTCGCCCTCCCACTCGCGTACCTTCATGGTGTGGTTGGTGACGCGCGCCAGGGTCTTCGAAAGCGCAGTCATCTCATGAAAGTGCGTCGCGAACAGGGCGCGGCAGCCGGTCTGATCGTGCAGTGCTTCGACGGCGGCCCAGGCTATGCTCAGACCATCGAAGGTGGCGGTGCCACGCCCGATCTCGTCGAGGATGACGAGGGAGCGCTGGGTGGCGCGGTTGAGGATGGCTGCGGTTTCGACCATCTCGACCATGAAGGTGGAGCGGCCGCCGCCGATATCGTCGCTGGCGCCGACGCGCGAGAAGACGCGGTCGACGACGCCGATGTGGGCGGCGGAGGCGGGCACATAGCTGCCCATCTGCGCGAGGATGGCGATCAGCGCGTTCTGGCGCAGGAAGGTGGACTTGCCGCCCATGTTGGGGCCGGTGACCAGCCACAGCGCGCCGCCGGTGAGGTCGCAGCCGTTTTCGACGAACACTTCGTGCTGGGCCCGGACATTGGTTTCGACCACCGGGTGGCGGCCGCCCTCGATGTAGAAGGCGAGGCTGTCGTCGATGGTGGGGCGGCAGAAATTGCGGGTCATCGCCAGCTGCGCGAGGGCGGCGGCGACGTCGAGTTCGGCCAGCGCGTCGGCGATGGCGCGCAGCCGGGTGTTCTCGGCGGCGACGGCCTCGGCGAGGCGGGTGAAGATGGTCAATTCGATGGCGAGCGAGGCGTCGTGCGCCTTGGCGATGCGGCCTTCGAGTTCGGCCAGTTCCGCGGTGGTGAAACGCATGGCGTTGGCCATGGTCTGGCGGTGGATGAAGGTGTCGCGGTGCGGCGGCTCGAGGAGCTTGCCGCCATGGCCGGCGGGGACTTCGACGAAATAGCCGAGGACGCCGTTGTGGCGGATTTTCAGCGAGCGGACGTCGGTCTCGTCGATCAGCCGGGCCTGCAGCGCGGCGACGACGGCGCGGGTCTCCGAGGCGAGGGCGCGTTCGGCATCGAGCGGGGCGTCATAGCCGCGCTTGACGAAGCCGCCGTCGCGGGCGAGCAGCGGCGGTTCGTCGTCGATGGCGGCGGTGAGCTCGGCCGCCAGTGCGGCGGGGGCGTCGGCTAGGCGAACGGCGATGGATTTGAGCTCGGCGGGCGGGCGGTCGAGGGTGGCGAGGCGATCGGCGAGGGCGATGGCGGCGGCGATGGCGCCGCCGGTGGCACGGAGATCGCGGGGGCCGCCGCGGCCGAGCGCGAGGCGAGTGAGGGCGCGGGTGAGATCGGGGACCGACTTGAGATCGCCGCGCAGGCGCTGGGTGAGGAGGCCATCGGCGACGAGGCTTTCGACGGCATCGAGGCGGGCGTTGATCTGGTTGGCATCGCGCAGCGGCGCGGCGAGGCGGCGGGCGAGGAGGCGCGAGCCGGGCGGGGTGACCGCGAGGTCGATCTCGTGGCGGAGCGAGCCTTTCTCCTGGCCGCGCTGGGTTTCGAGCAGCTCGAGAGAGACGCGGGTCGCGGCATCGATCGCCATGTGGGCGGAGAGGCGCTCCGCGGCGGGTGGGCGCAGGGCGACGGGGACGCCCTTCTGGCTATCGCTGATGTAGTCGAGGAGAGCGCCGAGAGCAGCGCGGCCGGCGCGGGAGTAGGCGGTGGGGTCGACTTCGCCGGCGGGGAAGGCGGCGGTGATCCGGTTAACTGCGAGTTCGCTGTCGAAGGCGGATGTGTCGAGACTGACGAGAGCCGCGTCGGGGAGCGGAATCTTGGCATCCGCGAGGGCGGTGCGGGTTGCTTCGGTGAGCAGCAGTTCGGCGGGGGCAATGCGGGCGAGTTCATCGGCGAGGGCGAGGACCGAGACGTCGAGCACCGCGGTTTCGCCGGTCGAAACATCGGCCCAGGCGAGGGCGAAATCGGTCTCGCCGTGGCGGACCATGCTGAGGGAGGTGAGATAGGCCGAGCCGCGGGTGGGGAGGAGGTCGTCCTCGGTAATTGTTCCCCTAGTCACAAGACGCACGACGTCGCGCTTCACCGGCGACTTGGAGCCACGTTTCTTGGCTTCCGCCGGGTCCTCCACCTGCTCGCAGATGGCGACGCGATGGCCGAGGCCGATGAGCTTCTTGAGGTAATCCTGCGCCGCGTGGATCGGCACACCGCACATCGGGATGTCCTGCCCCTGGTGCTTGCCGCGCTTGGTGAGGACGATGCCGAGCGCCTGGCTGGCGATCTCGGCGTCCTCGAAGAACATCTCGTAGAAATCGCCCATCCGGTAGAACAGGAGGTAGCCCGGATTGACCGCCTTGATCTCGAGGAACTGCGACATCATTGGCGTGATAGGCGCGCTGTCGGCAGCACTCGGGGCGTTATAGGGCGCTTGGTCCATCGGGCTCGGCGGCGGAGACAGGGAGGCCGGGACGTTAGGGGGTTTGGGGGTGGCGGGCAACTGAGTCGCGGGTTGCTTCCCCAAGTCCACTTACCGTCGGTGCGGGACACGTACCCGCACCGGACTTGGTGATCGTCAGTACCGGTCGCTCGGATCCCGCACCGGCCGGTAGACGAAGTCCGAGAACACCGCTTCCTTCGCCGTCCCGTTCAAGTCCGATGCCGCCATGCCGACGAAGGCGCCGGTGAAGCTGCCGTGTTCGGCGTGGCCGCCGCATTCGTCGGAGAGGAGCGAGGCGTCGAGCGTGCCGCCGACCGGTTGCCAGTTGCCGGCGGCCCTGGCGTCGCCTGCGGCGTAGAAGAACTGCAGCTTTGGGCCGCGGATCTCGATCTTGAGACGCACCGGGCCGTCCTGTGGCAGCGGAACCGGGGCGGCCGGGTAGCTAAGCCGGCCGTCGGGGTGCGACGCGAGCGAGCTCATGATCAGCAGCTCGCGCTTGCCGTCCGAATGCGCGGTGACGGTGAGGTAGTGGAAGTTGTAGCGGCCGTAGTAGCCGGTAAGGCCGGCGAACTGGCGTTCGTCGACAGGCGAGAAGTCGAGGGTGACTTCGGCGTCGTAGGAGAAATGGGTCTGGCGGCGGGCGACCAGCGCCTGCTCGAACCAACTGCCGATCGACTCGCGGCCGAAGAGGGTCAGCTTGTTGTCGCCGACCTTGAAGATGCGCTCCGTCTCCGGAGTGCGGAGCCACTGGAAGTCCTGGTGCAGCGTGTCGAAGCTGTAGCGCTGCTCGGCCCAGTAGCCGACGTCATCGCGAGTGCCGGGGATTTCGACTTCGAGCGAGGGGACCGGGCCGTTCTTCACCCACAGCCAGTCGTCGGCGCCCCAATAGGCCTCCTGGATGCCGGTTTCTCGGCCGAGCACGCAGCGGCGCTTCTGGGTGGTGGGGCGGCCCATCAGATGGACGAGGAAGGTCTTGCCATCCGGCGTCTCGACGATGTCACCATGGCCGGCCCGCTGCACGGCGTTGAGCGGCGCGTCCTTGGCGGTGAGAATGTGCTGGATCGGGTGGGTTTCGTACGGCCCATCGATATTGCGCGACCGGGCGAAGGTGACGGCGTGCTCGTAGCCCGTACCGCCCTCGGCGGTCAGCAGGTAGTACCAGGGCTGCCCGTCCTTGCCGTTGCGCTTGTAGAGATGCGGGCCCTCGACCAGCTTCAGGTCGGTGCCCTGGTAGATGTTCTTGATCGGCCCGACGAGCTTCTTCTGCGCGTGGTCGTATTCCTGCAGCGCGATGCCGGCGAACAGCAGCGGGCGGGTTCTATGGTCCCACAGCATGTTGACGAACCACTTCTTGCCGTCGGTGTCGTGGAACAGCGAGGGGTCGAAGCCGGAGGAGTTCATGTAGACCGGGTCGGACCACGGGCCTTCGATCGAGGGAGCGGTGACGAGGTAGTTGTGCGCGTCCTTGAACGAGCCGTCCTTGCGCTTCACGTCGGTGTAGATGAGGAAGAACTGCTCGCCGTCATGGCTGAGACACGGCGCCCAGATGCCGCACGAATCCGGATCGCCACGCATGTCGAGTTGGCTGGCCCGGGTCAGCGGGCGGGTGACCAGCTCCCAGTTGGCCAGATCATTGGAATGATGGATCTGCACGCCCGGGTACCACTCGAAGGTGGAGGTGGCGATGTAGTAATCCCCGCCGACGCGCAGGATCGAGGGATCGGGGTTGAAGCCGGGGAGGATGGGATTGCGGATGGTGGGCATGTGACTCGTTTCAGCTGAGCGGCAGGCGATACTGGATGAAGCCCGAACGGGAGGCGACGCGATCGTAGAGGGCCTGGGCAGTGGTGTTGGACTCGTGGGTCAGCCAGTATACCCGGCCGCTGCCCGCCTGCTTCGCCTGGTCGGCGACATAGGCGATGAGGCCGCGACCGTGACCTAGGCCGCGCCCGTCCGGCGCCACGAACAGATCCTGCAGGTAGCAGTTGTCGGCCAGCGCCCAGGCGGTGCGGTGGTAGATGTAGTGGACGAGACCCACCGGGCGCTCGCCGGCGAGGGCGAGTGCACCCCATACCGGCTCGTCGTCGGCCAGAAGGCGTGACCAGGTCGAGGCATAGATCTCCTCGGGCAGGACGGTTTCGTAGAAGGCCAGGTACTGCCGCCAGAGATCGGCCCAGGCGGGCCGATCATGAGGGGTCAGTGGCCGGATGGAACCCGTCTCCGCCATCAAACGAACCGGTTGACCAGGTTCTCGAGGTATTCCTGCTGGCCGGATTTCGGCTGTGGGTTGATGCCCTGCGCTTCGACCCGGGCGGCGATATCGGCGAGGCTGTCGGAGGTCAGCATCTTCTGTGCTTCCGCGGACTTCCAGCCGGCATAGCGGGCCTCAATGACCTTGTCGTAGGTGCCGTCTTCCAGCAGCCCGGCGGCGCCCTTGAGGCCGCGGGCGAGGATATCGAGGCCGCCGACATGGCCGTGCAGCAGGTCGGCCGGATCGATCGACTGGCGGCGCACCTTGGCGTCGAAGTTGAAGCCGCCCTTGCCGAGGCCACCAGCCTTAAGGATCTGGTAGAAGGCCAGCGCCATTTCGCCGGGGTTGTTGGGGAACTGGTCGGTGTCCCAACCCGACTGCAGGTCGTTGCGGTTGGCATCGACCGAGCCGAGGATGCCGAGGCCGCCGGCGACGGCAAGCTCGTGCTCGAAGCTGTGGCCGGCGAGGAAGGCGTGACCGACCTCGATGTTGACCTTCACGTCCTTCTCGAAGCCGTAGGTCTTGAGGAACCCGTACACCGTAGCGACGTCATAGTCGTACTGGTGCTTGGTCGGCTCCTGCGGCTTGGGTTCGATCAGGATCTGGCCCTTGAAGCCGATCTTCTTGGCGTGCTCGATGACGAGGCCGAGGAAGCGCGCGGCGTGATCCTGCTCTTCCTTGATGCGGGTGTTGAGCAGCGTCTCGTAGCCTTCGCGGCCGCCCCACAGCACGTAGTTCGACCCGCCGAGATCATGGGTGATCTCAAGCATCTCCTTCACCTGCCCGGCGGCATAGGCGAACACGGCCGGATCGGGGTTGGTGGCGGCGCCGGCCATGTAGCGGCGGTTGGAGAAGAGGTTCGCGGTGCCCCAGAGGAGCTTGGTGCGGCTCGACTGCATCTTCTTGGCGAAGATGTCGGTGATGGTGCGGAGGTTCTTGTTGCTCTCCTTGAGACTGTCGCCTTCCGGGGCGACGTCGGCATCGTGGAAGCAGAAGAACGGCGCGTCCATCAGGTCGAACATCTCGAAGGCGACGTCGGCCTTGATCTTGGCCCCCTCG
Source organism: Devosia sp. P3_B2 (assembly GCF_056402875.1). Taxonomy (NCBI): domain Bacteria; kingdom Pseudomonadati; phylum Pseudomonadota; class Alphaproteobacteria; order Hyphomicrobiales; family Devosiaceae; genus Devosia; species Devosia sp. P3_B2. Next base: position 127,285 of record NZ_JBFUGO010000013.1, read on the forward strand.
AGGCCCTTGTCGTACCAGGGACGATCGAAAGTGCGGCCGCCGAACGGGTCGCCGCCTTCCCAGGCGAAAGTGTGCCAGTAGGCGATGGCGGGGCGGATGTGATCTTCCATCCGCTTGCCGAGGACAATCTCGTCCTTGTTGTAGTGCCGGAACGCCAGCGGGTTGCTGGACGTCGGTCCTTCGAACTTGACGGGCGAAATTCCCTTGAAGAAATCAGTCACTTACGGGCCTCCTCGATGGCGGGGTAGAGCGCGCGGTAGCGCGCATATTGATCGGAATAGGCGGTCTTCAGCTTGGCGTCGGGTTGGATCACCCGCTTGATCGCCGGCATGGTCATGATCTCGGTGGGATCGGCGCCCTCGGCGGCACAGAGGCCGAGGCGGGCGACGCCCAGCGCGCCGCCGAAATCGCCGTCCTCGGGGAGCGCGATCTCGGTGTCGAGATTGGTGGCGATGAGCTTCAGCCACAGTTCGGATTTCGAGCCGCCACCGACGGCGAGCAGCCGGCCCATCGTCGTGCCGGCATCGTTCAACACGCGCTGGCAATCGCGGAAGGCGAAGGCGACGCCCTCCATCACCGCTTGTGCGAGCAGCGCCGGATCAGTGGAGTGGCTGAGGCCGGTGAAGCTGCCGCGGGCGGCGGCGTTGTTGTGCGGCGTGCGCTCGCCCGAGAGGTAGGGGAGGAAGATTTCCTCGCCCGGACCCTTGAACCCGGACTCGGCGGCACCGGCCAGTTTGGCCGGGTCCTGGCCAGTGATCTTGGCCAGCCAGTTGAGGCTGTCGGTGGCGCTCAAGATGACACCCATCTGGTGCCACGTATTCGGGATGGCGTGGCAGAAAGCGTGGACGGCGCCCTTGGTGTTGGGGCGGAAGCGGTCGTTCGAGACGAACAGCACGCCCGAGGTGCCGAGCGAGACGAAGCCTTCGCCAGGCTCTGTGGCGCCGATGCCGCAGGCGGCAGCGGCGTTATCCCCTGCCCCACCGGCGACGACTACCTCGCCGGACATACCCCAGCGGTTGACGAACTCACGCTTGAGGTTGGCGGACGGCGCGGAGCCCTCGACGAGCCGCGGCATGTGCGAGCGATTGAGGCCGGTGAGCTTCAGCAGCTCATCGGACCAGTCGCGCTTGCCGACATCGAGCCACAGTGTGCCGGCGGCGTCGGACATTTCCTCGACACGCTCGCCGGTGAGCAGCAGGCGGATATAGGCCTTGGGCAGCAGCGCCTTGGCGAGCTTCGAATAAATCTCCGGCTCGTGCTTGCGGACCCAGGCGATCTTGGGCGCAGTGAAGCCGGGCATGGCGATGTTGCCGGCAATATCGCGGAGCGCGGGGAGCGCCGCTTCCATCTCGGCGCACTCGGCAGCTGAGCGGCCATCGTTCCAGAGGATGCAGGGGCGGAGGACCTTGTCATCCTTGTCGAGCAGGGTCGCGCCATGCATGTGGCCGCTGAGCCCGATGCCGCGGACCTTGGCCATTTCGGCCGGGTGGGCCTTCGACAGCTTGTCGATGGCTTCGAGCGTGGCGTGCCACCAGTCGGCGGGATTCTGCTCTGACCAGCCGGGATGTGGGCGGGTGGGTTCGACCGCCTTGGCGGTGGCTTCGCCAATCGGCGAGCCGGCCCGGTCGATCAGCAGCGCCTTGACGCCGGAGGTGCCGATATCGATGCCGAGATAGGTCATGAGGCACGTACCTCAAGACCGTGCAGACAGAACATGTTGAAGTCCTCCCGGGGCGTAGCTATTGATTGATTACCCTCTGGGGAGATTGTCGCGCAGATAGAGCCCGATTTCAATGGGGGCCGGACGGCGCTCGGCATCCTGGCCCAGCGCCAGCGCTCGGGCGACGGCGAGCGCGGCGGCGATTTCGCCATCCGGGTTCTGGTCGATGACCACGTCGATGGCACCGGAACTGAGGCCGGCGCGGGTGGCTTCGGTGAGTTCGTGGGCGACGACGCGGACCTTGCCGGTCATCCCATTTTTGTCGAGCGCACGCAGCAGGCCGGAGTAGCCGCCGCCCATGTTGTAGATACCGCTGAGCGGCTGGCTCAGCAATTCGAGCGCCGCGGCCTCGGTCTTGGTGTCGTCGTCAAAACCCTCGAGCGGGCCGATGATCTTGTGGCCGGGGAACTCGGAGAGAAGCACCGCCTCGAAGCCTTCGCGGCGCTGGTGGTGATCGGCGAGGCTGAGGGAGCCGGCAATGAGGCCGATAGGTCCGGGGGCGGCGAAGCGGCCGAGGAGCGAAGCGGCCGTGCGGCCGGCGGCGTTGTTGTCGATGCCGACGAAGTGGCGGCGGGCCGAGCCGGGGAGGTCGGAGACCAACGTTACGACTGCGATGCCACGGCGGGAGGCCTGGTCGATGGCGCGGCGCACCTTGTCATCCTCGGTGGCGACGACCACGGCGCAATCGCAGGTCTTGGGGTCGAGTCCGCTGAGCGCGCTGGCGAGGGCGGCGGGGTCGAACGCATGCACCAGCCTGGTGGTGATCGAGAGGCGCTCGCCCTTGGTGGTACGGGCGCGGCGGTGGATGGCATCGACCAGGCCGAGCATGAACTCGTTGCGGCCATCGGGGATGAGGAAGGTGACGCCGAGGTCGCGAGCCCGCGCGAGCAGTGACGCGGAGATATCGCGGCGGAAGTCGAGCGTCTTGATCGCCTCGGCGACCTTGTCGGCGGTTTCCGTGCGTACTCCGGGGCGGCCGTTGAGGACGCGATCGACCGTTGCCAGCGACACGCCAGCCTCGCGAGCGACATCATGCACCGTGGCGCGGCGCTTCACTTCGTCCATCTCGCCTCCTCCCCCGCTTCCGCTTCCTCAAGATTGCGGCTATCAACCCGTCGCACGAAAGAGGAGATAACGGCAATGAGCGTCACGGTGGAAGAGTTCGGCAGCTTCGAAGGCAAGCGGGTCGAACAGTTCAAGCTCAAGAGCGACACCGGCGTCGAAGTCGACATCATTTCGTGGGGCGTATTGGTGCGTGACTGGCGCGTGCCGGTGGCCGGGGGCTTGCGTTCCGTGGTGCTGGGCTTCGACAAGTTCGACAGCTATCCGGCGCATTCGCCGTATTTTGGCTCGCTCGCGGGGCGCGTTGCCAACCGCATCAAGGATGCGACGTTCAGCCTCGACGGCAAGACCTACACGCTGCCGGGCAACTTCCACGGCCACACGCTGCATGGCGGGCCGGAAGGCATCGGCCGGCTGGTGTGGGAAGGCGAGGCGGACAGCGCCAACAATGCCGTGCGCTTCACCCTCGAATCACCCGATGGCGCCATGGGCTTTCCGGGGAACGTGAGGTTCACCGCGACCTACACGCTCAGCGGCAACCGGCTGCGCCTCGATATCGCGGCCAAGGCCGACCGGCGCACGCCGATCAACGTGGTGCAGCACCAGTATTTCAACCTCGGCACCGGGCCGGATGTGCTCGACCACAACTTCAAGATCGCGGCCAGCGCCTATACCGAGCTTGGCGCGCAGCTGATCCCGACCGGCGCCATCCTGCCGGTCGACGGCACGGAGTGGGATTTCCGCCAGGGCCGCAACATGCGCGACGCCAGCGGCAAGCCGATCGACTATGACGGCAACGTGGTGCTGAACAGCGATCGCAAGTTCGCGGATCCGGTGGCGGTGGTGACCGGGCCGGACGGGCTGCTGACACTGAAGCTCTATACCGATCGGCCGGGCCTGCAGGTCTACAACTCGGTGACGACGCAGGCTGCAGCCGAGGGCAAGACGTACGGCAACCACTGCGGCTTCTGCCTCGAGGACCAGGATCTGCCCGATTCGGTGAACCACCCGCATTTCCCCTCGACGATCTACGGGCCGGACCGCGACTACAGCCACCGCGTCGACATCGAGATCGCGTAAATGGCGGTGTACGTCGCCCTGATCCGTGCAATCGGACCGGTGACGCACGCCAAGATGAAGATGGCCGCGCTGCGCGACGCTTGCGCAGCGGCGGGCCTCGACGACGTCTCGACGGTGGGCAATACCGGCAACATCATCTTCCGCTCGGGGCATACGCTGGCCGAGGCGCGGAAGATCGTGCAGGGCGCGGTAGATGGTTTCGGGCTCGGTCCGGCTAACGAGGCGTTCGTGCTGACGCCGAAGGCGATGGCGGCGGTGGTGAAGGCCAACCCGTTTCCCGAGGTGGCTACGGAACGACCGAGCGAACTCGGGGTCTCTTCCTTCCACAAGGCGCCGGACTGGGCGCCGGTGATCGGTTGGGCTGGACCGGAGCTGGTGGCGACGGTGGGTGCGCACCTGATCGTCGCGTACCCCAAGGGGATCACCGGCTCGAAGCTGCAGATCGAGAAGGCGCTCGGGGCCAGGATGACGCAGCGCAACTGGACAGTGTTTGCCGCGCTGGCGGCCAAAGCGGCGGCACTGGCGAAAGCTGCTGACAGCATCTGACAGCAGGCCTCGCGCATCGATCTCCGCGTACCGCAACGTGGAGACGATCCTTGACCCCTTTCACCATCGCCATTGCCGACGCCGATATCGCCGACCTCAGGAGCCGGCTGCAGCACGCCCGCTTTCCTGACGAGGTCGAGGATGCCGGCTGGGAGTATGGCACCAGCCTCGCCTTCCTTCGCCGCTTCGTCGACTACTGGGGCAATGAGTTCGACTGGCGGGCCGCCGAGGCGCGGCTCAACCGCTACCCGCAGTTCACTGCCGAGATTGATGGCGAGACGGTGCATTTCGTCCACGCACGGGGCAAGGGCAGCAACCCGGTGCCGGTGCTTCTCACCAACGGCTGGCCGAGCAATTTCGTCGAGCTCTTGCCGCTGGTCGACCGGCTGACCGCCGACACCGACGGCGTGTCGTTTAACGTGATCATCCCCTCGCTGCCGGGCTATGGCTTTTCCAGCCGGCCCCGGCACAAGGGCATGAACCTGACGCGGACGGCGCAGCTTTGGGCCAAGCTGATGGACCGGCTCGGCTACCCGCGCTTTCTCGCCTCGGGCTCGGACCTCGGCACCGGCGCGATGCTGAGCCTCGTGCGACACCACCCCGAGCGGCTGCTCGGCGCACACTATTGCAACGTCTTTTCGGGTTACCCAAAGCCGGACGACCCGACGTCGGAGGAGGCCGAGTATTTTCAGAAGGTCGCCTATACCGGCTTCGCCGAGGGGGCCTATGCCCTGGTGCACGGCACCAAGCCGACGTCACTGGCGGTGGGCCTCAACGATTCGCCCGCCGGGCTGGCGTCGTGGATCCTCGAGAAATTCCACCGCTGGGGCGACACCGGCGGGGACATCGAGAGCGTCTTCCCGTTCGAAACGCTGGCGACACTGCTGTCGGTCTACTGGTTCACCGAGACTATCGGTTCGTCGGTCCGCCTCTACAAGGAAGCCTTCGCCGACCACGAGATCATGTTGCCGATGCCCAGGCACGACGTGCCGCAGGGCGTACTGGTGCCGGCCGAGGCCGACCTGCCGGCGCCGCGCGCCTGGGGCGAAAGGAACCTCCAGAACCTGGTCCACTGGAACGAGGCCCGGCAGGGTGGGCACTTCCCGGCTCTCGAGGTGCCGGATGTGCTCGCCGGGGACATCCGGGCATTCCATCGCGAGATCGCGCGGCGCGGCTAGCGCTTGCCCGCCGGGGTGGCCGTCAGCTCGGCCACCTCATTCGCCGCCCGTTCCACCACGGCGGCATCGGTGCGGTAGAACCAGAAGCGGCCGCGTTTTTCGAGCAGCAGCAGGCCGGATTTCCGCAGCACCTTGAGATGCTCGGATACCGTTGCCAGCGACAGCTCGGAGAGGGCGGCGAGATCGCCCGCCGCCTTCGCCTCGGACATGCAGGCAGCAACGAAGGCGCGCCGGTCGGGATGCGATAGGGCGCGCAGCACTTCGTCGAGGTCGAAACTGTCGATCGCCGTCAGCCCTGGATGAGGGTGAGGAGGTTGCCGGCGGGGTCGCGGACCTGCGCCTTCTTCACCCAACCATTGTCGACCACCGGCATGGCGATGGCGCCGCCCTTGGCTTCCGCGGCGGCCAGCGCCTGGGCAAGGTCGGGCACCACGATGCCGAGGGTGAGCGACGGGGTTTCGGCCTCGACCAGCGCGCCGTCCGGTCCGCCATCGGGGGTCGCGACCATGCCATAGCCGGGACCGCGCGGCGTTATCTGCCAGCCGAGCACGCCGGAATAGAAGCTCTGCAGCGCCCCGAAATCCGGACCGGCGATATCGAAGTGACCGATGCCGTTGAGGCTGTGGGGCTTGCCGCTCATCACGATCTCCTGTCGTTGCGGACACATTATTTCGGGATATCCCGAAATGTCAATCGCTGCTGACAGCCTCTGGCAGGAGCCCCCTCACATGGTGTAGCGAGCCGAATTTCGGTAGAACGAAGGACCCTTGGGAGATGACCGCTTGGACAAGACCGAACGCCTGTTTTCCGTCATGGACGCACTCCGCCGTCACCGTCGCCCGGTCACCGCGGCGGCGCTGGCCGAGGAACAGGGCGTATCCGTCCGCACGCTCTACCGCGACGTGCAGACGCTCATCGGGCTGGGCGCGCCGATCGATGGCGAGGCCGGGGTGGGCTATATGCTGAAGCCCGGATTCTTCCTGCCGCCGCTGATGTTCACGCCCGAGGAACTCGAGGCGCTGGTGCTCGGCGGCCGCTGGGTGCAGGCGCAGCCCGATGCGGGGTTGGCGGGCGCGGCCAAGAACGCACTGGCCAAGATCGCCACCGCCTCGCCCGATGACCTCCGCGACCGGATCAAGGATACCGGGCTGTGGCCAGTGCTGATGCGCGGTCCGCAGGAGCCGACGCCGGTGCTTGGGCTGGTGCGCGCCGCCATGCGCAACGAGAAGGCGCTGCATATCGGCTATGCCGACGAGAGCGGCAAACAATCGGAACGCGACATCTGGCCGGTGCAGCTCGCCTATTACGAGGGCAAGCAAATCGTCGTCGGCTGGTGCTGCATGCGCGAGGCGTTCCGCAATTTCCGCACCGACCGGATCGTGTCGGCGGCGGAGACCGAGCAGCGCTATGGGCGGCGGCGGTTGCAGCTCGCCAAGGAATGGCGCGAGGAGTGGGCGCGGCTGCACCCGGATTGGGCCTCGTCGCCGGGTGGCTGACACTATCGAAGGACTTGGCTTCAGATCCCCGCCCTGCGCGGGGATTTTTGTTTGCGTCACAGCGGGATAACGATGCTGCCACGGTCTGTCAGCAGGGGTGATGCAAGGTCTTTTGGAGACGCCGGGCCATGGTGGGCCGGCGCGGAACAGGAGCCGAAAATGACCGAACTTGATCGCAGGAGCTTGTTGAAGGCCGCAGCTGCGGCGGCAGTCGTCCCGGCGCTCGGCGCCTTCGTTTCCCACGCAACCGGAGCAGACGAAATGAGCATCACCCCGTTCAAGGTCCAGGTGTCCGAGGAGGACATTGCCGACCTCAAGGAGCGCCTGACCATGGCGCGCTGGCCGCATGCGACGAGCACCGACTGGAGCCGCGGGCAGCCGGTCGCGTTCATCAAGGAACTCGCCGACCAGTGGCTGAACAAGTTCGACTGGCGGGCTTGGGAGGCCAAGCTCAACAGCTACCCGCAGTTCCTCACCGAGATCGACGGGCAGACCATCCACTTCCTTCACATCAAATCGAAGGAGCCCAATGCCTTTCCGCTGATCCTGACACATGGCTGGCCATCGAGCGTCATCGAGTTCTTCGAGGTGATCGGGCCGCTGAGCGATCCGCGGGCGCATGGGCTCGACCCGGCGCTGGCCTTCGACCTCGTCATCCCCTCGCTGCCCGGTTACGGCTGGTCGACACCGCTGGCGGCGCCCGGCTGGGACACCGCAAAGGTGGCGAAGACCTGGGACACGCTGATGAAGCGGCTCGGCTACACCCGCTATGGCGCGCAGGGCGGTGATGTCGGCTCGCTGGTCGGCAAGGAGCTCGGCATCCTGAAGCCGGAAGGCCTCGTCGGCACGCACCTGCAGCAGATCTTCGCCTTCCCGACCGGCGCACCGGGCGAGATGGAGAAGCTGACGCGGTTCGAGAAGGAGGGCTGGGCCAATCTCGACATGTTCATGAAGTACAACGGCTACCAGGACATACAGAGCAAACGCCCGGGCACGCTGGGCTACGGCCTCGTCGATTCGCCAATCGGCCAGCTGGCCTGGAACACCGAGCTGTTCTTCGGTTTCGAGGGTCAGGGGGTGCAGTATGTCGATCGCGACCGCTACCTGGCGCACGTCTCGATTTACTGGTTCACGGCGTCGGGCGGCTCGGCCGGGAATATCTACCTCGAGGATGCACGCTCCGGTTCTGGCTATCGCGAGGAGCGCAACGACACGCCGACCGGGGTCGCAGTGTTCCCGTGGGATTTCCGTTCGGTCCGCAGCTTTGCCGAGCGCGCCAACAACATCGTGCACTGGACCGAGATGCCGTCAGGCGGCCACTTCGCGGCGACCGACGCACCAGATTTGCTGGTCGCCGATATCCGGACGTTCTTCGGCGGACTAATCTAAAGGGGCGGCAGCGTACCTTCTCCCCTTGTGGGAGAAGGTGCCCGAAGGGCGGATGAGGGGTCTCTCTCCGCGAACTCCAATTGCTCGTCGCTACGCTCCGATCGCGCAACCCTCAGGTTGCGGACCCCTCATCCGGCGCTGCGCGCCACCTTCTCCCACAAGGGGAGAAGGTAACCCGGTGGGTGGGGGAAGCCCCCGCCCTTTCAGTTACGCCGCCTCGAGCTCGCCGACGGCCGTCAGCTCGACATCGTGCGGGAAGCGGATGAGGTTGGAATAGGGGCAGATGTCATGGGCCAGCGCCATGACTTCTTCGAGCGTCGCCTGGTCAAGACCCGGCGCGCTGGCGGTGAGGGCGGCCTTGATGCCGTAGCCGACGCCATCTTCGCGATCGTAGAAGCTGACCGCACCGGTGACCGTGGTGTCCTCGGGGAGCTTCACCTTGAGGCGCCCGGCAGCGCCCTTCATGGCGCCCATGAAGCAGGCCGAGTAGCCCAGCGCGAACAGCTGCTCGGGATTGGTGCCCGGGCCGCCGTCGCCACCCATCTCCTTGGGAACGGAGAGCGAGACGGCAACCTTGCCGTCATCGGTCGCGGCGGTGCCGGTGCGGCCGGCATAACCGGTGGTGGCGTGGGCGGTGTATTTGACCTGCATGGTGAAAAGTCCTTGTCGAAGAGAGGAGGAAGGCGGAACGTCGGAGTACATAGACGACAATTAGATTGTGCGCAATTCAATTGTGCACTATCTATCATCGTATGGAGACGAATGTGGCAAACGCATCGGCAAAGGACCTACGGCTGGACCGGCAGCTCTGCTTCGCGGTGTATTCGGCGGCGCATGCGTTCAACCGCTTCTACAAGCCGCTGCTGAGCCAGCTCGGGCTGACCTACCCGCAGTATCTGGCGCTGCTGGTGCTGTGGGAGGATGACGGGCTCACCGTCTCGGCCATTGGCGAGCGGCTGCTGCTCGATTCGGGGACATTGACCCCATTGCTGAAGCGGCTCGAGGCGATGGGGCTGGTGAGCCGCCGCCGCGACGAGCGCGACGAGCGGCAGGTGATGATCCGGCTGACCGAGAAGGGCAACGGGCTGCGGAGCGTGGCGGAGGGTTTTCCGGCCAAGATCCTCGATGCGTCCGATAGCCCAGGCGAGGAAGTCGACGGGCTGCGGCGGCGGCTGGTGGACTTGCGCGAAAAACTCGACCGGTCCGTCGCCTAACCGAACGGGGCGAGGACCAGCAGACCGGCTAGCACCGCCATGTGCAACACGGTGATCATGGCCGTCACGACGGCGAAGCTTCGCTTGCTGGTCTTGTGACGCAGTAGCTGCTGCGCGACGAGGCCGCCGGCGATGCCGCCAATGAGATCGATGGTGTGCAGCGACCGCTCGCTCACGCGCCAGCGATCGGCTTGGGCGGCTCGCTTGTCGAACCAGTAGACGATGATGCTGGTGACGCCGAGAGCGAGGTAAGCGGCTGGCAGCCAAGCCGGGGCGCGGCCGAGAAGGACGGCGGCGACAGCGAGCAGCACGATGAGAGCGGCTCCAGTGGCGAACAGCCAATTGCCGGATGGCTGCCGAACGGATGGCGCACCACGCCGACTGGCGGCCAGGTTCACCGGATTGGCGCCTGCGATCTTCACGTCGTCGGCAGCCGGCCGGCCGTCTCGGCCCTGGGTGAGGGTGAAAGACACCCGATCGCCGACACGCGGGCGCGTCGCGATACGGCCGATGGCCTTGATGTGAACGAAGCAGCGCCGGCCGTCATCGGCGGCGATGAAGCCAAAGCCCCGGTCGTCGTTCCATTGCACAAGTTCGCCGGTCTGCCGCCCCATCCTACAGTCCCGCGAGATCCGCTTCGCTCCACCCAAGCGCCGCGACGTCCTCGATGCGGTCGCGAAAGTCGCTGGCGGTGAGGAATTCGTCGAGCTGCGGCGGCTTCACGGAGCTGCCCGACAGCATGGCATGGACCTGACCGCGGTGGTGGGTCTGGTGCATGAACAGGTGCAGCAGCAGATCGTCGGTGCGCTCAACCTGGATGCGGTTGGTGCGGTGGACATGGGTTTGGGCAGCGAGGCGTTCGTCGGTTAGGCCGGTGCAGAAGGCGAGGAGGCGCTCGTCGACAGCGAACTGCGCCGCCGCCAGCGGTGCGATGGCGTCGAACGGTTCCTCCGGGTCCCAGGCCTTCGGCCCGAGCGTGCCGCCCTCCAGCGCATCGACATAGAACCAGTCGACGGTGAGGATATGGCTGAGGGTGGATTTGAGCGAGGGAAAGAAGCTCACGCGCCTCGCTTCGAACTCGCCCGGCTGCAGCGCGAGACAGGCTGTGAGCAGCCGGTGATTGGCGAGCCGGTTGTTCTGCGCGAGCTTGCGCATGATGCGGCCGGCGATGCTCATGGCTTGCCTCCCGGCTCGGTGGGCTTGGTCGGGGCCGCCATGCCATCGGCGACCATGCTGCCGAACAGCTGAGCCAGACGGTTGCTGACTGGAGTGTTGGCGGTGGCAAGGACGCGCGACACCTCGCCCACGAGGTTGCCGCTGAGGGTGTTGAGCAGCTCGGTGCCCTCAGCGGTGAGGGTGAGCACCTTGGCGCGGCGGTCATCCGGGTCTTCTGCGCGGGCGACGAAGCCGCGGTCGACCAGCGTGCTGGCGACCCGGCTCGCCGCCGGCAGCGATAGCGCCAGGGCGGTGGCGAGGCTGTTGATCCGCAGCGCCTTGTCGCGATCGAGCAGGTAGAGCGCCGCCAGTTCGGCCAGCGTCATGTTCTCGTTGCGGAGGTTCCGCGCGGTGCTCGACAGCAGCTGCGCCGACATCAGCCGCAGGAACTGCGCCATCGGGCTTTGGGGGTCGGCGGCAGCTATTACTTGCATATCTGGAATCATTGCAATCTGACAACAATTATGAACGCGCACTAAATGGTGCGCTCAAAGGCGGTTCAGTGGAAGCCCGTCATAAGGCCGCCGTCCAGTCATCCACCGGGAATGCTGGACCGGCGACCGGAGGACTGGCGCCGTCCCCTCCCGGACAGGAGACTGAAATGAACGTGACCAAATCGGCAAGCCTCGCCCTCGTGGCGATCTTCCTCAGCACCAGCCTCGCCTCGGCGGGTGGTATTCACATCCCGGGCCTCGACGGATCGGGTTCGGGCGACGATTCGCATGCCATCGACATCTTCCATGATGCGATGCCCGATAACGATCCGCCGGATTTCGGCGACATCTTCAACCCGCAGCCCGAGCTTGAGGTCACCATCAATGAAGACCTCTTCGAAGTGCTCAATCCGCCGCTCGATGTCATCGATCTGGGCATGGACATGGGCAACGGCGCGCCTGGCAAGGGCGGCAAGGCAAAGGGCGGCCAGCTCAGCGCCAACGTGAAGCTCGGCGCGGCGCTCAAGTGCGTCGTCTCGGGGACGCCGAGCGAATTCCCGGACGATCTGCGCATCGCCAATGCCGGTGTGGTGGCGCTGCCGGCCGGCACACAGTTCAAGTGGAAGGCGGCGGGGATCAGCGGCGTTGCGAGCCTCGGCAAGACGCTGCAGCCGGGCAAGGCGCTGAAGCTCTCCAACGTGCTGCCGGGCGGCGTCGAAGCCGGCACGGCGTGCTCGGCCAAGGTCATCGGCCTTTGACCGGAGGCGAGGTCCCGGCCGTCGATGTCGGGACCTCAGCGCATGAAACGCGCGCGGTACTGCCGCGGCGTCATCTGTTTGGCCGCCTTGAACTGACGGTTGAAATTGGCCAGCGAGTCATAGCCCACGTCGGACGCGACGTGGGCTATCGGCCGTGATGTGCCCGACAGCAGCGCGCAGGCCTCGCCGATGCGGAGCCGGGTCACATAGGCCGAGACGGGGCTCCGCACATGGCGGACGAACATCCGGTGCAGGCCGGAGGGCGACAGCGCCGCGATGTCGGCGAGCGCGTCGATCGACAGCGGCTCCATGTAGCGGGTGTGGATGACGTCGAGCACCCGGTCGATACGGGTGCGGTCAGCGGAGTGATGCGGCGCCGCAGCGGCCGGACTGGCGAGCGGGGTGGCGGCGCCGTCCTCGGCGAGGCGGCGGAGGATGTCGATCAATACGCTGAGCCGGTCGGCCGGCGGGCGGGCGAACAGCGCGTCGATCGTCGGGCGGATCGCCTCGGAGGCCGCGGTCGAGAACTTCAGCCCGCGCTGCGCCCGCGCCAGCAGGTCGGCGACGGGACGGAGTTCGGCCAGCAGCTTGGTAAGGCCCTCGGCCCAGTCCGGGTGGAACCACATCACCCGCGCCACATGCGGGGCGGCGGGATCGAGCTTGTCGCGGCTCGCCCAAGTGTGCGGCAGGTTGGGGCCGATCAGCACCAGGTCGCCATCGCCGTAGTCGCCGATGTGGTCACCGATGAAGCGCTGGCCGACCGAGTTGAGCGTGAGGGTCAGCTCGAACTCGGGGTGATGGTGCCACTGGAACGGGATGGCGTCATCGAGCCGGCGGTCGAGCCACGCCCAGGAAGCGCCTTCCGGCGGCGTCACCTTCTCGAGAAGCGGCTTCATCGTGCAGATCACCCACCACCAGCGCCAGAATAGTATCAGAACTGGCCGGTGCACGGCAACATGCCGGGGCGTGGCGGCCCTAGCCTCTCTCCATCGAAACCGATCCCCGAGGGGGAACATCAGATGGAGGACTATGATGTCGATGGCTCAGGGCATGGCGCCGCAAGGCATGGCGGCTGGGGTCAAGCGGGATTCGCACCCGACGACGCAGAAGGTCACCACGCAGCTCAAGGACATCCGGAAGACGCTGCCGCTGCGGGTGCTCAGCGAGGCGGACTTCAAGCACTGGCAGGAGCGGGGCTATGTGATTGTTCGCAATGCGGTCGACGCGGATCATGTCGAGCGGCTGAAGGCTTTGCTCTGGCAGTTTGAGGAGAAGGACCCCAACGATCCCTCGACCTGGTACACGCCGCAGCGGCGCGACCACATCATGAAGGAGCTAAACGGCACCGGCATGGTGGAGATCTACAACCACCAGTACCTGTGGGATAACCGGCAGCAGCAGCGGGTCTACGACGCCTTCGTTGATATCTGGGACATGGAGGAGCTGTGGGTCTCGATCGACCGCGCCAACCTCAACCCGCCCAAGAAAGTGCCAGGCCCGAACCAGAACGGCTTCATCCATTGGGACAGCGATACGTCGCTCGATCCGCTGCCGATCGGCGTGCAGGGGGTGCTCAGCCTCGTGAAGCAGGACGGCGATATCGGCGGCTTCCAGTGCATTCCGGAGCTGTTCTACGATTTCGACAACTGGGTGAAGACGCAGCCGGCCGACCGCGATCCGATGCATCCCGACACCACGGGGCTGAAGATCACCAATATCGAGATGGAGCCGGGCGACCTGATGATCTTCAACACCCTGCTCGCTCACGGCGTCAGGCCCAACCACTCGATCAACTCGGGCAACCGGGTGCGCATGGCGCAGTACATCTCGATGTTCCCGGCCAACGAGGAAGACGTGATCGAGCGGGCCGAACGGGTGCGGCTGTGGCGCGAACTCGACCACCCGCAGCGCGACGCCTTCCCGGGCGATCCGCGCGAGTGGGAAAAGAAGAATGCCCGGACGGCCAAGCTCAGCGAGCTGGGCGAGAAGTTGCTCGGTCTGCGCAGCTGGAGCTAAGCGCCGAGGATCGACAGTGGATGGGCTGGCGGCAGGAAGATATCCTGCCGCCAGCCCTCGTCTTTCAGTGGCAGCCGGCGCGGGTGACGAGAGCGTTGACGATCAGCGGCGTGGCCGCCGTCTCGCCCCAGCTGCGCTTGTCGGGCGCCGCCTTGGCCAGCACCTTTTTCACCAGCCCGGCATCGAGCGCCATCGAGCGCTCGCAGGTGACATAGGGCCTGCCCGCCGCGTCGGTCGCCGAGATCAGCACACCGGCAGATTCGCCCAGCCCGCCCAGATAGGCCTGCAGCAGCTGCGCGGCATGGCCGTCGCTTCCGGCGCGATCGAGAATATCCATCACCTGGGCGACGGAGATCTGACCGCCCGAGGTCGACGACGTCGCCGCAACCGCCGGCAAGGTAACGGCTACAAGCAGGCCGGCGACGATGATGCGCCGGATGAGGCGAGAGGAATGCTGCTGCATGTGGAAAACTCCAATGGTTCACGAACGGCGACATCGATAGACGACGATTTGTTATTGCACAACGATAATTTCTTATCGTAGATTGTGCATCCAGATGACGTAGGGGTGAAGCATGAGGACTGATGCAAGGCGGCGGCGGGTCGCCCGGTTGAGCGCGGTGACGCGCATGGCAGCGCTGGTGCTGGCCGGCGTACTGCCGGCGCTGGCAGCCGCCTACTGGGGCTTTGCCACCGACGCCGAGATTGCCCGCAGCGCCGGCCTCGCAGCGACGGCCGTACAGCTAGGTGTCGGCGAACGGGTCGGTGCGGCCATCATCTCGGCGCTGTCGCCGTTGGCCTTGAGCTGGGGGCTGGTGCGGCTCGCCACTGCTCTCGGTCATTTCGGCGCCGGCGTACCCTTCGTGCCCGCGGCGGCTCGCGGCATCCGTGATTTCGGCTTGGCCGTCCTCTTGTGCACGGTGCTGAAGGTGTTGGCCGGCACGGCGTTGAGCGTGCTCCTGAGCTGGAATGGAGCGGGGCAGCGGCAGTTTGCCATCAGCATCAGCTCGGACATGCTGCTGATGCTGCTCCTGGGCGCGGTGATGGCACTGATGGGCTGGGCGCTCGGCGAGGCGGCGGCGCTGGCCGAAGAAAACGCGCAGTTCATCTGATGCCGATCAAGGTCAATCTCGCGGTGCTGCTGGCCGAGCGTGGCATCAAATCGAAGGACCTCGCCGAGCATATCGGCATCACCGAGGCCAACCTGTCGCTGCTCAGGCAAGGCAAGGTGAAGGGCATGCGCTTCGATACGCTGGAGGCGATCTGCAGCTACCTGGAGTGCGGGCCGGGCGACCTGCTCAAGTACGTACCCGGCGAACCGCAGGAGTGATCTCCTACGACGCCTTGCGCCGGCGCAAGCGGAGCAGGTCGTCGCCCTTGCTGGTAAGGAAGGGCGGCGAGACCCGGTTGCGGCCATGGTCCTTGGCGTCGTAGAGGGCCGCGTCGGCCTCACCGATGAGCTGCTGGAACTCGAGGCCGGCCACTCGTGCCGAGGCGACGCCGAAGCTGGCCGTGACCAGTTGCGGGGCCGGCCGAGCCGGATGGACGATCGCCGCAGCCTCGACCAGGCGCCGCAGCCGCTCGGCGGCGCCGACGGCCTGCGACAGCTCGGTGCGGCGCATCAGCACCAGGAACTCCTCGCCGCCGAACCGGAAGGCCTTGTCGCCGGCATTTCGCAGCCCCGACTGGAGGAGCGAGGCGACGTGCTTGAGGCACTGGTCGCCGGCGAGATGCCCAAGCGCATCGTTGTAGGGCTTGAAGTAGTCGATATCGATGAGTGCGATGGCGATGTCCTCGCCGGGCTGTGCAGCTTCGACGATGGCCGCGATCTCGCGCTCGAGCGCGCGGCGGTTGCCGACCCCGGTCAGCGGGTCGCTGAGCGACAGCTCTGAAAGCGTCAGGTTGGCGAGGTGCTCGCGCAGCGCGAGGAGATACGAGCGGCGAGACTCGCGCTCGAGGTGCCAGGAAGCGGTCAGCGCCATGACCACCGCGGCGAAAAAGATCACCACCTCGGCGATGAACTGCGCGAACTCGTGGTCGCGCGTCAGGAACATTTCCGACAGCATCAAGCCGAAGGTGAACAGGCACCCGGCGACGGCGTAGACGAACCGCACCCGCATCACCATGGCGATGAACAGCACCACCAGGATGATGGAGTTGTGCTGGATTTCGCGCAGCGGGCTCTCGCTCGCCTCGACTATCACCAAGGTCGTCAGCGCGGCGAGGACCGGGATGAGGGTGACCAGCCCTTCGCGGAGCGGGGCGGGCGGGTTGCGGCCGAGCAGGAGCAGCGCGAGCCCGACGAGAGGCAGCAATAGGCCGAGCCTCAGGCCAACGGCGAAGCCGAAAACATCCGGGGTCACCAGCCAGTCGGCAGCGAGATAGGCGATGAGGCAGAGGGTGCCGAGGATGCCTTGCCAGGCGAGCATGCGGCAGCGTGCCAGGCCGGTTTCGGCCTCGAAACGTGCCTCGAGCGCTGGTTCGAAAGCGAGGCGTGGCCCGCTTCTCTCGAGCTGGTGCTCGACCAGAGCCTCAGTGACCGCGACAGTGGAGGCGTCGGATGCCACCTTGGTCCTCGTGCCGAAGTTCTACTGGCCGCATTCTGCGGTTCGTGGCGTTAAGGAATAATAAGGAAATGGCTGAGCGTTTGCCGTAGCGCCGATTGTCAGAAGCGCCTTGCCAAGCGCGGCCACACGCGCAGACTTGGCACCCGAGGAGAGAGCCGATGAAACTGCTGCACACCACGCTCGGGCCGAAGCGGGCCGACGAACTCGGCATGATCCTGCCGCATGAACATGTGTTCGTCGACCTCAGGACCCCCGACCAGCCCGGCTACGCCGAGGCGGACCCCGCCAACGTCGTGCAAGTGATGGCGCCGGAGATCGAGGCGATCAGGGCGCGCGGCATCACCGCGCTGGTCGAATGCTCGACCGGCGGAGTGGGGCTCAGGGTGGATATCGACCTGGCGGTCAGCCAGGCCACCGGCTTTCCGATCGTCGTGCCGACCGGCAATTATCGCGAGCCGTGGATCCCCGACTGGGTGCGCGACGCCAGCGAGGCCGAGCTCGAGAACCGGATGTATCGCGATCTCGCCGAAGGTGTCGGTGAAACCGGGGTGAAGGCAGCCTGGATCAAGGTTTCGGCAGGCGATGAAGGCATCACGCCGCTGGAGGCGAAGATCCTCAGGGCTGCGGCGCGAGCCGCCCAGCGCACCGGTGCGGTGATCGGCAGCCACACCATCAAGGCCAGCGTGGTGATGGACCAGCTCGATATCATCGAGGCCGAAGGCTATCGCGCCGACCGTTTCATCTCGATCCACAGCCAGGAAGAAAAGGATTTCGGGCTCAACATCGCCGTGGCGCAGCGTGGCGCCTGGATCGAGTACGACCATGTCGGACGGGCGCCCGATGCGACGGTAAGCGAGCTGATCCTCCGCGCGCTGCAGGCCGGTCTGGGCCACCGGCTGCTGCTCAGCCACGATCGCGGCTGGTACGACCCGGCCCTGCCCGGCGGCGGCACGCCGACCCCCTATACGCACCTGAGCGACGTGATGCTGCCGCTGCTGCAGGCGGAGGGCGTCGACGATGCCACCGTCCGGCAGCTGACCGTGAGCAACCCGTTCGAGGCGTTTGCCCGCTGAGCAGCGAGGATGGCGAATAGCAGGGCAGCGCTGCTGCCCCTTGTCCGGGTCTCCCGGCGGCGGTACAATTTCGTTAGGATCATAACTAATGGGGTTCCGTGATGAGCGCCGGGCCAAAATCCTATTTCACCTCCATTCTCAAGGAAGCGGGGATCGAGCTCGGCGGCAGCCGGCCGTTCGACGTCACGGTGCATGACGACCGATTGTGGGCCCGGGCCATCAGTCACGGCACGCTGGGGTTCGGCGAGGCCTATATGGATGGCTGGTTCGACACCGATGCGCTGGATCAGTTCATCTACAAGCTGCTCGAATACGACATCTACGCGCACCTGAAGCCGGACCTGGGGCTGGCACTGAGCTTTGTGCGTGGGAGGCTGCTCAACCTGCAGCGCGCCCGCGTCACCGAGGTTGGCGAGCGGCACTACGACATCGGCAACGATCTCTACGCGGCGATGCTCGACAAGCGGATGATCTACTCGTGCGGCTACTGGGCCGAGGCGACGACGCTGGACGCGGCGCAGGAAGCCAAGCTCGACCTGATCTGCAAGAAGGTCGGGCTGCAGCCCGGCATGAAAGTGCTGGATATCGGCTCAGGCTGGGGCGGGTTCCTGAAATTCGCGGCCGAGCGCTACGGCATCGAGGGCGTCGGCATCACCATCAGTAAAGAGCAGGCAGCCTATGCCGAGGCGACCAAGGGCGCCCTGCCGATCGAGACCCGGCTGATGGACTACATGGCGCTCGAGGGGCAGTTCGATCGGGTGATCTCGATCGGCATGTTCGAGCATGTGGGCTACAAGAACTACGACGCCTATTTCCGTAAGGTGCGGTCGCTGCTCGTGCCCGACGGGCTGTTCCTGCTGCACACCATCGGCAACAATTTCACCTCGACCCACGGCGACCCGTGGACCGAGAAATACATCTTCCCCAACGGCATACTGCCCTCGATCAAGCAGATCGCGGCCGCCAGCGAGCGGGTGTTCGTGATGGAGGACTGGCACAATTTCGGTGCCGACTACGACAGGACGCTGATGGCCTGGTGGGCCAATTTCGATGCGGCGTGGCCCAGCCTCAAGGACAAGTACGGCGACCGCTTCTGGCGGATGTGGCGGTTCTACCTGCACGTGTTCGCGGCGATGTTCCGGGCCCGCAACATCCATCTGTGGCAGCTGGTGCTGAGCCCGGACGGCATTCCGGGCGGCTACCGCCGGATCTCTTGAGGCGGCGGAATAAACTCGAATCTTGGGTGTTGTTCCTGTTAGCCGACCGGTTGCGGCGGCGAGGGGAGCATGGCCCAGGAGATCCATATGCCATTCAAATATCTGACGAAAAGCTTGACGATTCTGGCCGGCGCGACGCTCGTCGCCAGCATGCTGGCAGCCGCGCCGGTCTACGCCGTCGATGGTGGCGGTAGTGGCGGCGGCGGGAACAGCGGTGGCGGTGGTGGCGGCAGCGATGGCACCTCGGAAGTGGTGCGCGTTCCGTCGCTCGACGACGCCCGGGTGCTGATCCGCGCCAAGAAGTGGAAATCGGCGGTCAGCATGCTCAAGCAGATCGTCCGCGCCGATCCAGGCAGTGCCGAAGCCAACAACCTGCTCGGCTACTCGCTGCGCAAGACCGGCGACTACAAGAACGCCCAGGGCTTCTATCTCAAGGCGTTGAAGCTCAGCCCCGGCCACAAGGGGGCGCACGAATATCTGGGCGAGCTCTATGTCGAGGTCGGCCAGATGAAGAAGGCCCAGCAGATGCTGGCGCAACTCGAAAAGCTGTGCGGCAACAAGACCTGCGAGGAATACGAGGACCTCGCGAAATTCATCGCCGCCAAGAGCTGACGACCATGCCTCCGCCGTGACAAGGCGGAGGCCCTACCCCAGGGCCAGGTTCAATCGATAACTCAGGGCTTCGGCCAAATGCGGGCGCGCGACCTTTTCGGCGCCCGCGAGGTCTGCGAGCGTTCGCGCCACCTTCAGCACGCGGTGGTAGGCACGGGCCGAAAGGTTGAAACGTTCGGCGGCCTGCAGGAGGAGGGTCTGGCTATCCTTGTCGGGGTCGACCAGCTTTTCGATCAGTGACGGGCCGGCCGCGGCGTTGGTGAAGACGTCGGGATGGCCGGCTTCAAGATAGCGCTGGCGCTGGCGTTCACGGGCTTTCTCGACGCGCGCGGCGACGGCAGCGGAGGGTTCGGCAGTCGCCGGGCCGATCATGTCGGCGGCGGAGACGGCGGGGACGTCGATGCGCAGGTCGATGCGATCGAGGAAGGGGCCGGAGACGCGGCCCTGGTAGTCGAGCGCGCAGCGGTCGCCGCGCTTGCAGGTGTGGCCGGGCGTGCCGGCGAGCCCGCATTTGCAGGGGTTCATCGCGGCCACGAGCTGGAAGCGGGCGGGGAAACTGACATGCGCGTTGGCGCGGGCGATCACGGTCTCGCCTGCTTCAAGCGGCTGGCGCAGACTGTCGAGTACCGATGGCGAGAATTCAGGCAGCTCATCGAGAAACAGCACGCCGTTATGGGCGAGGCTCGCTTCGCCCGGACGCACCCGCAGGCCACCGCCGACCAGCGCTGCCATCGAGGCGGAATGGTGCGGGGCGCGGAACGGGCGGCGATCGGACAGGGCACCGCCGGCCAGTTCGCCAGCGATCGACTGGATCATCGACACATCAAGCAGCTCGCGCGGGTTGAGCGGCGGCAGGATCGAGGGTAGCCGGGCCGCCAGCATGGACTTGCCGGCACCGGGCGGCCCGATCATCAGCCTGTTGTGTGGCATTCCCGACCATGGCGGCGCCCGCGAAATGCCGCACAACGTGAACGTGTTGTGGACAATTCTCAAGCAATCAGTGCGACTACGCCGTGTGATCTTGTTGTCGGCAACTACGCGCGTTCGGCCCCGCGGGTATCGAGCGTCGGCACAGGGCCGGTCATGCTCGTCGCGGTTGTTCCGCCCGCATTCCGGGCGCTGTCATAGACACCCGGTCAAATCCATGGACGAGCAGCCCAACGCATTTCCCGCGGACCGTCAAAATTAGAAGATTTTTCCACGCTTGATCATATCCATCATACATCTAACGAGTTGAACCGATTCACAGATCATATACATGATACATATGAGACGCCGAGAACTTTCTTTGCTTTCTTCCTGTGTTCGGTTGCTTCTCCAATACTTGCAGCATACATCAGAGCTCGTCGACTACTGACGATCAGTGGTAGCGACTATCGCAACCGCGTGGACAGATTATCGCGATATTCGAAAAATTCTGTCCATCAACATGAAAGACCTTATCATGCTCTACAGTATCCCCACCCTCGACCTCGAAATCGAGAAACCGGGTGCAGCGGAATCTGAGCCCCCGACCTGGCTCGTTGAACGAACAATGGAGTCGGGGCGGTGGGTTCTGGGCGGCGAGTGTTCGGCATCAGATCGGACCAAGCTTCTTCTCGACATGGCCGCAGCCTTCAGCAATGGCACTCCCCTCTTCGGCGGCATCGCTGAGCCCCAGAACGTCGCGTACATCAACTATTCAAAGTCCGCCGAGGCGTCTGCGGAACATCTTCAGCAGGTTGGCTTGAAAGCGGGCGATCTGCTCTCGATCCATCATCCACGGTACATTGGCCCGAACTCGCTGCATTCGTTGATCCGCGAAGCAATGCCGAACGGCGGTCTGGTCCTTATCGACGGCATCACCGGCAGCATCTTTGGCGGTCGGAAGGAAACGCTCGACTGGCTTGAGGTAGTGATGGCATCTGCCGCGCCCAAATCGAGCCTGATCGTGGCGCTCCCCGAAGGGATCTCAAGCTCAAGGACGCTTAGGAACCGCGAAGAACGCCTCCTGCGCTATGCCAATTTGCTGTGGCTCAAATCGGAGAAAGGGCAGTTGAACCTTGAGCTTCGACCGCACAATTCCGACGACTCAAACTTCTACTTTGGCGAGAGTGGCTGGCAGAGGTCACATGGTCGGAATCCATTGAACCCCACGGAAGCGGCAATTGTGGACACTTTGAGGAACACCAACGGCGCCCTGACGAACCTCGAGATTCAAAACCGGGTAGAAGCCGGCATGGCGACTAAGGTTTCCGATCGCTTCCACAAGATCATCCAGAGGGTCCGCGCCGACGAGGCCATCTGCCGGCATCCCAAGATCGACGGGCTGTACTACCATCCAGATGCGTGGAGTCCTGACATCGAAAGCGGCAGCTCTCCAACTAGCGGCGCCCCATCTTCAGAGGCCAACGATGGGCGTAACGAGACGCAGATCGTCGCTCTTTCAGCAGCGATCAAGTCAACGGCCTAGTACTGGCCACCCTGCACAACGCAACCGTCATCAACCGTTCGGGTGGTCTGCCTAGCAATCGTTCGCGGCAGGCCACCCTGGAGACTCGGCAATGGAGCGCGTCACTCCACTGAGTCTCCGACTTCTTCCTGGTTGATGGCCGCCAGCTTCTTTCGCAAGCTCATCGGCCCCTTGCCGCAGGTCACCAATGAAACCCCGAGCGTATTCATACATCCGTATCTCAACGGACATTCAGCGAAAGGGTGATGGGCTCAACCGCCAACTCCAGCTGTCAGCTGAATACGCATCTAAGATCGGATTAGAACTTGATACTGCTTTTCGACTGAGGGACGAAGGTGTCTCGGCGTTCCGGGGAGACAACGCAACGAGTGGCAAGCTCCGGGAGTTTCTAGACGCCGTCTCAGACGGAAGGGTGCCTAAGGGATCCTTCCTCCTCATTGAATCCCTGGACCGCCTCAGCCGCCAAACGGTGGTTCAGTCACTCTTCCTCTTTCTCGATCTGATCAGAGCTGGGATCAATATCGTTACACTCGCGGATGAGCGCGTGTACGGAGCTGATGTTGATGAAATGCAGCTGATCATGTCCATTTTCGTGATGAGCCGAGCCCACGAAGAATCTGAAATCAAGAGCATGCGCCTCGCCAAGGCATGGGAAGCTAAGCGGGCCGACGCCAAGAGCAAAAAGCTGACCGGCAAATGCCCCATGTGGCTGCAGCTTTCCTCTGACAAAGGCTCCTTTTTACTGATCGATGATCGCGTAGCCACCATCCGGAAGATATTCACCTGGTCGGCTGAGGGGGCGGGAGCATTCACCATAGCCCGTCGACTAAACCGCCTCGGCGAGGCCTCGTTCAAAGGTCTTTCTTCCTGGGGCACCAGCTCCGTAAGCAAGATACTGGGTAACCGCGCCGTATTGGGCGAGATGCAACCCCACATGATGGTCGACGGTCGTCGCAAACCGATCGACGATCCGATAACAGGTTACTTCCCCCAAATTGTCGATGAAGAGCTGTTCGAGAGGGCACAAGGCGCTCGCATAAGTCGGCGTGTGTCCTCCGCCGGACGGCGCGGTGTCGGACAGCAAAATCTCTTCACCCACGTGGCGAAATGCGCACGCTGCGGATCACCGATGCACCTTCTCGATAAGGGTCCCAAACCTAAGGGATCAGTAATCCTTCGCTGCAGCTCAGCAATAAAGGGCACCGGGTGCAGGGCGAAAAGCTGGAACTACCAGCACTTCGAGACAGCCTTCCTCTCGTACGTTAGAGAGGTCGGACTGCGAGAGCTGATTGGCGGCGAAGGGTCCTTGGAGAGCTTGGCGAAAGCTGAAGCGATCCGTCAAAGCGAGGCCCGCCTCGCGGAGCTGCGTCACAAGCGCGACCGAACATTTGACCTCGCTTCGGCCGAAGAGCTTAGCGAGGAGTTCTATCGTCAAAAGGCCGACGCGCTCTTTCGCCAAATTCGGGAGGAGGAAGCTCGTCTCGACCAGTTCCGCGCTCATTTCGCCTCGCTGCAGTCCGTGGCACGCGTCGAAAACATCGACGAGCTGATCAGCGCTGTCCAACCGGCCTCACTCGAGAACGAGGAGGTTCGAATACGGGCTTCTGCAGCAATCAAGGCAATCGTTCGATCGCTGAAGCTGGAGGCAGAAGAACCATCAAGCCCTCTCCTTCTCCCGTTGCTCAACACAATCGTTGGGCCCGTTGAAATGAGGGTTGTCGACCGCCAGAACCGTTCTCGTGCAAGCTTTCGAGTTTCACTACTCGGTGGTGTCGAGCGTCGGGTAGTCGTCAACAAGTCCGATGGGACGATGTCTGTCTCCGAATGGTCTGACGAGATTTGTCAGGCGAAGCTCGCGAAGGTGTCGGAGCGCTGATGTCTCGGACGCGGCGACCTTCGCGTTAGACTCCGAGCCGAGCGGCGGCTCCAATGCCGATTGGTTAGAACGGTTCCTTGCACTTGGGCGGCTCGACTGGTGGACGCGGATACCCGTAGCTGCCGCCAGCCGGGTTCGGATAGATGCGGTACAGCTCGCCCGACCACATGTTCGCGCCGCTTCGATAGCGGTCGTTCATCAAGTGGCAAACTCCTTTGGCGCTGTATCCGATGTAGTTCTCCAGCGCCGACCGATTGCCGAGTTCCATCGTCACCCGTGCCGGGTCGAACCGAGAAATCTCGTACTTGTCGAAGAGCATTCGGCTCCTGGCGGAGATGGTCTTCATCAAGGTCGGAAGCACTTCTTGTGCTCGGTCTATGTGACTCTCTGGATACCCCATGAAGCCGTGCGCATGAGGACCCTTAAGGTCCCTTAGCGGTGGGGCCTCCTTCCAGTAACGTGACCCATCAAAATCGATGAAGAAGCCGGCCACCGGGAGCTGATCCCTTCGGGAAAACTCCCGCCACGCGCTCCCGTATACCAGCGAGTTCGCTACATTCACGATGTAGTTGATCTCGTTGAGCTCGAAGCTGACATCGATATACGGCTTCGGGTCGTACTGCTCCTCATTCACAGGACGGAAAGCGCCAGTCTGTGCCTTCCAGGCCCGTGCGCGACGCTCGTCTGACTTCAGCGTGATCGTATAGAGGCAATCAGACGCGATGCGGTCTAGAACCTTACGATCGTAAGATTTTCTTCGGGTGTAGTACTTGCTGATCTCGTTGACGGTGTTTTCGATCAGAGCTCGTTTGATGCGGACAGGCGAATAGAGCATATGATTTTCCAGTATTGTACTATTGCAGGGCGAAGCCTGCGCCAGGCGATGATGGTGAGGCCAAGTCTTCACGTGGCTGCTTGAGCGACTGAGAATAACGATGGCAGCGGCTCGGGGTCGGCGGACTGGCCGGCAAGCTGTTCATCACGAAGATTGAGGGCTGATCCGGCGGAGGGCCGGCTCGCATACTCATATGTATGCTTGCGGATCTGGCGACAGCCAGCGTCAATGGAATGTCTGCTACGGTGCAGCCGCTAGGGGTGTCAACGGCCGCGTGGACATAGCCCAAGGCCGCCGCCCATTTTCGAGCCTCGACTATTGCCGAAGCAAGTGCTGAACTTCCCCGGGGGCGAGCAGAATGGCTATGCGTGAGTCCCGATGGGGATGGATACTGTCCTTGTTGGCAGTCGTCTTCGTCTGGAGCGTCATCACGGATGACAATGACCAACGCAGCGCTCCGCGACCAACCTCGTCAAACATTCGGCGGGCGGCTATGAGCCCCTCACCTGCTGCGGGCGATGGCACATTTCAACGGATTGCCAACCCCGGGCCACTTTTCGTTGTCGCCGACACGCTTAACGTCAGGTCGACGCCGTCTACTTCGGGTGCCGTACTGCTGAAGATTGCGCGCGGGACCGCCGTCGCCCCGACGCACCGAGCCGGGCAGTGGGTCGGTGTTGCCCTGGACAATGGCTCGTTGGGTTGGCTGCACAGTGACTTCCTGTCCGACAAACGGCCCAGCGAGCCGGTGGCGATCGCAAGATCGGAAGCAGCAACGCCCACTCAGGCCTACGATCGCGGCGAGGTCGTTCAGTCAATTATCCGAGCAAGCTTGGCGGCCTACCCAGGCCCATGCCCTTGCCCGTATAATCGCATGAGGAAGGGTGGCCAGTGCGGGGGGCGGAGCGCATACAGCAAGCCAGGCGGATATAGCCCAATCTGCTACCCCGGCGATGTGACCGAGGCAATGATCGCCGACTTTGTAACCCGGCGCTAAGGTCGCTTTCGAAGTTCCACGATGACGGTTCGTATCCACTCGAGTTCTCGGTCCGACATCGACGACAGATCGTCCGTGAGCCGTACGAGCACTTCTCGCGGTTTGGTCGGCTGATCAGGTTCAAAAAGCACTGATGGATCGACCTCCAGAGCCTCAGACAGGCGAGCCACTACGTCGAAGCTCGCGCCTATGCGGCTGGTTTCAAGTCGCTTGATGGTGTCGACGCTTAGCCCAGACGTCGTTGCGAGGGCTTCTTGGGTAAGATTCCGTCGCTTTCTGGCTGAGGCAAGACGATTGCCAAAACGCTCTTTCAGATCGGTCACGCACCCAGCCCCTTCGCCTCAACATTAGGGCGATGTGCTGAACCGCGTCAGGGATACCTAGTACTCCTTGAGATGTTTGTTCGTGTATGTGATATACACGATCATCACTCTGGAGGTGCAAATGAAGGCGTTACTTAGTTCAGTTTTTGCGGTGCTCGTGTCGAGCCCGACCCTTGCGCAGTTCGGGCCGATGCCGGCCAACCAGGTCGGCCCGTCGATGATTACCCAGCTTGAGGCCATGTTTTCCGAAGCAGCGGTGACCTGCTTGAAAGATGCACTGGTCGAGGCTGGCAAGCGTACAGAACCGTACCTGTTTTCGAGTGACTATCGGGTGGGTCAGCTTTGGGTTGCCACAATGGAGAGCGTGGGTCGAGAAGACATCCCGACCTTTATCTGCACGCCAAATGGGTTGGCTGACACGCCCGAGAAAATGGGTGAGGCCGTCATGGCGCTTCAGATGGTCAGCGGTAACTGATGGTCCGTGATGGCGACCACATGATTGCCGAACTTACGACGGCGCTACAGCGGGCTCTCGCTCCCATCGCCTACGTCCACACCGCAGACACCGAAGAAGCCGATACTCGCGCGGCTGCAGCGGACAGCGCCAAAGCTCACGCAGGGCTGATGCTCTTCATGACTGAAGGGCTCATCCGCGCATCTGTTCGGCAGCGCGAGAAAGGCATCTGCGATGTGGCCAGTGTCGTGCATAACGCTTGGCTGCGCTGGCTTCAACTCGGGGGCCGGCACGCTCGAATCGAAGTGCCGATGGACGGCTGGTTAGTGGACCGGTACCCGCGTGAGTGGCTGCAGCCGGCGAGCGGCTTCGCTGATGCCTTAGCCACGACAAGCTCGATCGGGCGACCCTCGTCGTTGCGTGGCCGTGTTGAACTGCCGTCGCCTGTCTTCAAGCCATTGAGCCACTGTCACCTTGGGAGAGCGGAGAACGACCTACGGCGAGATCTGGCCGCGATACTTGGCGTCGGCACAATAGTCGAAGGGCCGGGCGAGGCTGCTCGACGGATGCCCGTCGAACTTCGTTCCGTCGCCGAGGCGCTCTTCCGGGACCTTTACCTTACTATACAGTGCCTGCCGGTCGGTGGTTGGGCTCGCTATCCAGGACATTGACGATGAAAGCTCTCACCATCGGCTCGTTAACGGCTACACTCTGTCTCGTTCCCTTAGCGAGCCAAGCTGGCGACCGCATGCGCATCGAAACCCTGGCGGACGGTGCGGGCGTCTACAACAGACTCGTGGCGCGGAACATGAGCACCGAAACGCTTACAATCACCGGCGGTCGTTTCAACGGACGCGACGACTGCGAAAATGGTCGCGGCTACCTACAGCTATGCGCGGCGACCAGAGCATATCGTTATGGCACTCGACTACGGGCTTGAGGATCTGGATGCCATCGCGAGTAGGGCGTGGTTGTTCAGCGCAGCTCCGGTGCTCGCTCCGTTTGACTTAAGGTCAGGCGAGGCGCTGGAGCTCTACCTAGACGGCTCGGCCTGCATTCAGAACGGCTCCGATATCGTGCTGATAGAGATCAACACTACGCGCGGCCCCATCACTTTCTCGCCGGGCGAAGTTCTTCCGCAGCACTAGGACGAGGGCATCGTCAACCTCATCGGCGGCCACAAGGGTGTTATCCTGGTACCGGGATCCCGCTGGTATTCCGACCATCGGCTACGGCTTCCACACCTAGCGGATCCCGATGTTCCGCGACTGGGGCGATATATCAAAGGCGAGGCATACGAGATAAGTTGCAAGGGACGCACCGGCCGCCTCCCAACTTCGAGCGTAACGGCCCCGCAACCTAGCGCCTGCGGGGCCTTTCGTATCGCTTAGCTACGCAACACGGGCGGAACTAGGCCGGCGCGATAGTCGCGGACCTGATCGGCCTGGTACGGGTCGGAAGTTTCGTCAAAGCCCTCCCAACCCTCTGCTTCGTAGTCGCGGCGGCGCGCCTCGATGTCCACAACGCTCGAGTCCTTGAGGATCGCAGTGGCTGCATCAGCCCGGCTATCGTCGACGCGGACTGTCACCAGAATGCCGCCACGGCGCACGCCTTCCGCGTAAACGTGAGCGTCGCGCTCATCGACGCCCGCATCGGTCAGAGCACCAATCAGTCCGCCCGCTGCACCGCCAACAGCTGCACCAGCGGCGGCACCTATCGCCGTAGCCAGCAGCCAGCCGCCCGCCACTACGGGACCTACACCCGGTATGGCCAGCATGCCGAGCCCGGCAAGCAGTCCACCGGTGCCACCGACAACCGCGCCCACGCCAGCTCCTGCGCCGACGCCCTCGGCAACATCGTCGCCCTTGTCGGTGTCGTAGGTGCCGTCGGCATTGTTGGCGACGATCGAGATGTCCTCGCCGTTGACGCCGGCATCCTTCAGCGACCGGACCGCCCGGTCGGCTTGGTCATGGGTGTCGAATAGCCCTGTGATCGTGCGCATTGTTCTTGTTCTCCTAGTTGAGGGTCCCGGATTGGAACTGGGGTCTCAACGAGGCTGGGAAGCATGCGTTCCTTGAATCCGAGGGCAGCCTAATTCGGGAAAATGGCCCCGGCCTCCAGGAGACCGGGAATCATCCCGACCCTCATATCGCAAGTTTGATCCACGCTGGCGCGTGGTCGCTCGGCTTGTCCCAACCGCGGGTCTCTACGTCGACGCCAGCGTCGAGCAATGAGCCATCGAGCGACGGACTGATTAGCACGTGATCCATGCGCAACCCTGAGTTGCGGTCGTAGCCACCGCGGTACGAGAAGTTCCAATAAGTGTAGATGCCTTTCGCCGGGTGGATGACCCTGAGAGCGTCGATCCAGCCTTGCTCAAGTAGCGTCGCGTAGGCACTTCGCGCTTCCGGGAACGTTACGGCGTCCCAGATCCATCGAGCTGGCACCACGGCATCGATGTCCGTCGGCACAACGTTGAAGTCACCGCAGAGCACCGTCCGTGCGCCGGCCGCCAGCAGCGTGCCTGCATGATCGATCAGGCGTTCAAACCAGCGCATTTTGTAGTCGAATTTCGGCCCTGGTGCCGGGTTGCCGTTAGGCAGGTATAGGCAGCCGACGATGAGGTTGCCTACCACGGCCTCGAGATAGCGGCTGTGGGTATCATCTGGGTCGCCGGGCACCCCCCGGCGACGCTCGATTGGTTTGGTCCCGCGAGCCAGGATGGCGACACCGTTGTAGGATTTCTGCCCGTGCCAGATCGAATGGAACCCAGCCTCTTCGATGGCTTGCTCAGGAAACTTCTCGTCGGACGTTTTCAGCTCTTGCAGGCACACTACGTCGCTGTCGGTTTGGGCCAGCCATTTCAGCAGGACCGGCAGTCGACCGTTGACACCATTGACGTTGAAGGTGGCTATCGAGGTCATTGGCGAGGATCTTTCCAATTGGGGCGAAGTGGCGGGCGCAGTCGGACTGATCAGCGCCGCGTAAGCCCAGCGTCTTCGATCGCGTCTTCGATCGCTTCGGCCGCTTCGCGCTCGACCCGACTCCGCTCTTCTTCGATCTCTCGGGCATCGAGGTGCTCAAGCCCAACAACCTTGTTCGTCGCCGGCGAGTGCTCGATCAGGTAGTCGAGCTTCACGTGCAGGGCCGCCTCACTGCGCGCGCCGGCCACAAGGATAACGCCACTGATGACGATGGCCGCCACCGAGAGGAAAATGTTGAAGCCGAACATGAAGCCTTCGTTGAATTGCAACGCAGC
>NZ_JBFUGO010000014.1:0-115549 GCF_056402875.1 Devosia sp. P3_B2
GATGGGGGGAGAATCGGATGGGGGGAGAATCGCATGGGTGGGGAGCGGGGGGATAGAATCGTGCAAGATTCTCGCAACGCCTTGCCCGGCCTCGTGATTGTGGCTCCGCTCACCCCACCCATCCTCCCCCGTCAGAGGGGGAGGTGCCGCATCGAGTTTGGGGCATGATCGAGCCCAACCCCACCGGCCGGTGGGGATGGTGGTCGGTGCGTGAAGGGAGTTGCCGAGCAGCCACCGGTTCGTCACACCGCCCGGCGGTTGCCCTCGTAGACCGCGACCAGGCGGTCGATGGTCATGTTCCAACCGGCCACCATGCCGCAGTTCATCCACCAGTCCATCCGTTCCTCGGTGAAGTGGTCGGGGAACTGCACGTGGAAATCCATCACGGTCTGTGCGCCGTATGGGGTTAGCCGGATGGTGACCAGCGGGCTCTCGTCGAGATTGCTCAGATCAAGCTCCGGCCAGCCGCCGACGGCGCCCCAGTAGAACACCAGCTTCCGGCCCGGCACGATCTCGCGATAGACGCCGCCGGTGAAGTAGCGCTTCTCGGGGCTCTCCACCATTTCCTGGCGCCACTGGCCGCCGACACGGAGGTCGACCGTCACCGGGTGCTCGGTGGGGTTGCCGGGGTTGAAATACCAGTCGAGATAGGCCGGGTCGGTCCAGGCTTCAAACACGACGCTGGCCGGGGCCGCGAAGGTGCGTTGCAGGGTGAGGCCGCGGTCGAGGGTGTAGGTGGCGGGCATGTCACTGATCTCCCTTGGGGTTGTTTGCGGCATCGGCGCGGGCGCTCATCATGGCCTTGAGCTGTGTGTCGAGCCGGTCGAAGCGGGTGGTAAAGAACTCGCGGTACTGGGCCATCCACTCGTCGGCAGCGACGAGAGGGGCGATCTCCAGCGTACAGGGGCGGGACTGCGCTGAGCGCTGCTTGCTGATCAGCCCGGCCTGCTCGAGCACCTTCAGATGCCGCGAGACGGTAGGGAGGGTGAGCGCGAAGGGTTCGG
This sequence comes from Devosia sp. P3_B2, assembly GCF_056402875.1. Lineage (NCBI taxonomy): Bacteria > Pseudomonadati > Pseudomonadota > Alphaproteobacteria > Hyphomicrobiales > Devosiaceae > Devosia > Devosia sp. P3_B2. Next base: position 1,005 of record NZ_JBFUGO010000014.1, read on the forward strand.
CCAACTCGTTGACGGTCGCCGGGCCCTGGGTCAGCCGCGCCAGCATGGCGCGACGGGTGGGGTCGGCGAGAGCGGCGAAGGTGGCGGTGAGTGGATCTTGTGTTTGCATATGTAGGTAATTACGTGAAGACGCAAATAATGTCAACGGCTGGACGCAGGGCACCTGTGACCCTGCGGCGCTTGTCTCGCCGTCACACAGATGCTTTAGGGACGCCCACTCGCACGCGGCCACGGATGGCCCGACATTTCCAGGGCCTCCCACGCGCATGATCCGCCTCGAAAATATCAGCAAGCAGAACGGCAAGCAGATCGTCTTCATCGAGGCGTCGGCGGCGCTGCAGAAGGGCGAGAAGGTTGGGCTGGTGGGCCCTAACGGCGCGGGGAAGACCACCTTGTTCCGGATGATCACCGGCGAGGAGCAGCCGGACGAGGGGCAGGTGGCGGTCGATCGCGGCATCACCATCGGCTATTTCAGCCAGGATGTCGGCGACATGGCCGGCCGCACCGCCGTGGCCGAGGTGATGGAAGGCGCGGGCCCGGCCGGCGCGCTGATCGCCGAGATGAGCGAACTCGAGGCAGCGATGGGCGATCCCGATCGCGCCGACGAGATGGACGAGATCATCACCCGCTATGGCGAGGTTCAAGGGCAGTTCCAGGAGCTCGACGGCTACAGCCTCGATGCACGGGCGCGCGAAGTGCTCAACGGGCTCGGCTTCAGCCAGGAAATGATGGACGGCGACGTCGGAGCGCTCTCCGGCGGCTGGAAGATGCGCGTGGCGCTCGGCAAGATCCTGTTGATGCGGCCCGATGCGCTGCTGCTCGACGAGCCCTCCAACCACCTGGACATCGAGAGCCTGATCTGGCTCGAGGATTTTCTGAAGCGCTATGACGGCGGCGTGCTGATGACCTCGCACGATCGCGCGTTCATGAACCGCGTGGTCAACAAGATCGTCGAGATCGATGGCGGCTCGCTCACCGCGTACTCGGGCGACTACGAGTTTTACCAGCAGCAGCGGGCACTTAGCGACAAACAGATGCAGGCGCAGTTCGAGCGCCAGCAGGCGATGCTGGCCAAGGAGATCGCCTTCATCGAGCGGTTCAAGGCTCGCGCCAGCCATGCGGCACAGGTGCAGAGCCGGGTCAAAAAGCTGGACAAGATCGACAAGGTTGAGCCCCCCAAGCGTCGCCAGACCGTGAACTTCGAGTTCCGTCCGCCGGCCCGTTCGGGCGAGGACGTGGTGATGCTGAAGTGCGTCGACAAAGCCTATGGCAGCCGGACGATCTACGAGGGGCTGGATTTCCATGTCCGGCGCAAGGAGCGCTGGTGCATCATGGGCATCAACGGCGCCGGCAAATCGACGCTGCTGAAGCTGGTGGCAGGCAGCACCGAGCCGGACAACGGCTCGATCAATGTCGGCCCCAGCGTCAAGCTCGGCTACTTTGCGCAGCACGCCATGGACCTGCTCGATGGCGACCGGACGGTGTTCCAGTCGCTGGAAGACAGCTTTCCGCAGGCGGGGCAGGCGGCGTTGCGGGCGCTGGCCGGGTGCTTCGGTTTCTCGGGTGACGAGATCGAGAAGAAGTGCCGGGTGCTGTCGGGCGGCGAGAAGGCACGGCTGGTGATGGCGAAGCTCCTGTTCGACTCGCCGAACTTCCTGGTGCTCGACGAGCCGACCAACCACCTGGACATCGCAACCAAGGAAATGCTGATCGAGGCGCTGTCGCAGTACGAGGGGACGATGCTGTTCGTCTCACACGACCGCCACTTCCTCGCGGCGCTCAGCAACCGGGTGCTGGAACTGACGCCGGAGGGCGTGCACTCCTATGGCGGCGGCTACACCGAATACGTGGCGCGCACCGGGCAGGAGGCTCCGGGACTCAGGGGGTAGGGCCAACCTCCGGCCTGCCTTCTCCCCTTGAGGGAGAAGGCCAAGGAGCCGTCGACCCGGCATACGGCTCAGGTCGCGATGCCGTGCACCGGTGGCAGCGGGTGGGGCAGGTCGGTTTCGCCCAGCCGTCCCCGCAGTTCGATCTCCAGCTCGCGGCAGATCTGTGAGATCGGCACGTCGTTGGCGTTGCCTTCGAACGGGTTGGAGGTGCTTTCGCCGACCAGGTCGAGCGCGAAGTACATCCAGCCGATGAGGGCGCTGAACGGCACGCTCAGCCAGATCATCGCGCCGCCGGCACCGGCCACCGCGGCGAAGGCCGGCACCACGCCGAACGGGAGGAGGGTGCCGAAGATGACGACGAAGATGGTGCTGACCACGGCGTATTGGCGTGGGTAGGGCGTGTTCTTGATGCGGTCGCAGCGCGCCTGCTGGTCGTGGCAATCGCGCAGCAGCTTCATGAGCTCGGAATAGACCTGGGTGGGGATCGCATTCTGTTTGAGCAGGGCGTTGATCTCCTCCCCCTGGAGATGGAGCAAGGTCAGCGCGGGGTGCGGCTGGGCGGCTATGCCGCCCGCGTCGGCTCCGAGCAGGGCCTGAAGCTCCTGCGGCAGCGAGGTGAGGTCTTCCTGGAGCTGATAGTAGCGGCGGCGGAAGGCGCGGTTCACTCCCTTGCCCGCGGTCTCCCAGGGCATCGGTCGGCGCAGCGAGAAGCGCAGCGCGGTGAGCCAGGCGAGATGGCGGCGGATCACGCGGCGGGCGGTGTCCTTGTCGAGGAAATCGCAGCTGAGGCTTGCCAGCAGCCGGCTGATCGCGGCGATCTGGGCGAAGGCCTGCAGCGCCTCTGAGCTCCGCTGCAGCACCTGGCCGTTCTTGAAGCCGGCGACGAGCGCGACGCTGGTTCCGAGCACCGCCACGATCGGCCAGGGGATGGAAAACCCGGCCAGTGGCGGCAGGCTGTACGCCGCCACCGCCACGAGGCTGACGACCAGCATGTAGAGCGCCCCGCGCCGCGACCAGACGGCAAAATCCAGCAACCGATATGAGCGTCCGACGTGCATTGAGCAACTCCGAGATTCGATCTGGGCAGTATGGCACGCGCGGGGGAGAGTCACCGCCATTCGCGGCGACGGCGGTGTCGGGCAGAGGATCGAGGCTGGGTAGCCGGCCAAGGTCGCTAAATTGCGATCTTTCGCCAGAATGAGATGTTGATCGTCTTGATCTAGCGTTGCTTTCCGATGGCAGGGGGCCTGCCGCGGGGCGATTTTCAGATGTTTGGCTATTTCGACACGATGCTTCGATATTTCGAGTTCGCGGGTCGTTCGTCGCGTACCCAATATTGGGTGTTCACTTTGACGTCGTGGGTCCTGTTCGGCGTCGCGCTGTACGTGGATGTGTCGGTGCTAGGGTATTTTGGGCCGAGCGGGCGCGGTTTCGGGCCGCTGACGCTGTTCTGCATCTTCGTCCACATCATCCCAAACATCACGGCAACGGTGCGGCGGTTGCACGACAGCGGAAGATCGGGCTGGTGGTACTGGATCTCGTTGGTGCCGTTCGTGGGCGGCTTTTGGCTGCTGGTGCTGTTGTTCCTCGGGCCGGATACTTACGGCGCGAACGACTATGGCGACGATCCGCGCGAGGACGGGCCGGCCGTGGCGCCCCGAGGCAGGGCGCCAAAGCTCAGCCGGTCGCAGCTGTTCGTTGCAGAGATGGAGGCGCGCCGGCGGGCGCGGGGCTGACGGTCAGCCGATCACCTTCCACTGCTCGTCGCGCGGGCCGGTGGGGCGGAAATCGTAGCGGTCGACGCCAAGGCCGTGCAGCGTTGCCAGCTCGATCAGCGAGAAATCGGCCGGGTCGGGGCGGTTGAAATTCATCGGCTCCTTCAGCACCACCGGCGGGTTGGTCATGAAGCGCACGTTGGGCGAGTGATTGTTCGACGAGGCGTGCAGCATGTAGGGGTGGAGGATGATGAAGTCGCCGACCTCGCCGGTGACCTCGACGAACTCCTCGCACTTGTCGATCAGGTGACCGAAATCGAAGGAGGGATCGACGCCCTCCGGATGGTCGGCGAGGTAGCGCGCCACGTGCTTGATCGAGTCCGGCGCGATGAAGGTGCCGCCGCCCTTGTGGCCGACATTGGACCAGTAGACCACGGTGAGCAGACCCTGCTCGCGGCTATCGAGGAAGTGGCGGAAGAAGCTGCCGTCCTTGTGCCAGCCGCCGGCCTCGGGCGACGGCTTCATCCACGGCTTGTCGGCGCCGCGGCGGAAATTGACGATGAAGGCGTCCGACCACTCGGTTGAATCGATGGTGGTGAAGTGCTGCGACTCGATCTCCATGACCTTGTGATCGATGCGATCCTCGCCGCCGGTCACGTCGCAGAGCGCGCCCCAGGCCTTGGGCGAGATATCCTTGATGGCCGCGATGTTGTTGCGGTCCATCCAGACGATGTCCTTGGTCCAGGTCGAGCGGTCGACGGGGTCGTAACCGAGCCTGGTGTAGGCCTCGGCGGTCCACTTCCGCGCCAGATCATGGTCGAGGCAGCCTTTGACGAGGACGTAGCCCTTTTCGACAAAGTGCTGCGCCTGCTCGGGAGTGAGCACCTGGAATTGCTGGGAAGTCATCGGATGTTCCTACAGGTGGGATGGCTCTGACAGATCGGCTCGCGGCGGCGGAGTGCTAGTATACAAGCACGGATTCTGTGGGGGTGGAACTCGACAAAGGGATGCCCGCGCGCGGCCGAGCACGGCGGGCAGACGGCTGTCAGGACGGGCTAGGCGGCCTTGGCCGTGCGCGGCTGGAACGTGGCGCGGGCGATCGAGATGCTGAGGCCCGAGGAGCTGTTCTCGGTTTCCATCTGGGCGTCGAGTTGTTTCACCAGCGCGCGCACGATGGCAGTGCCCAGACCGCTGGCGGGCTTGGCGTCGTCGGCCGACTTGCCGACGCCATTGTCGGAGACGGTGAGCTTCCAGTCGGTGCCGCTGATTTCGTAGCTCACCTGGATCGCTGCATCGTCCCTCGGCTCGGGGAACGCGTACTTTACCGCGTTGATCAGCAACTCGGTGACGATGAGACCGATGCTGACGGCGCGGGCGGAGTCGATCATGCCGCGGTCGGCAGTGGTGACGATGGCGATGGGACGGCCCTCGCCGATCATCGAGGTGCCGAGGCTCTCGCACAGCGTCGTCAGGTAGCCGCGGACTTCGATCTCGTCGATGCCCTCGGAAGCATGCAGGTGCTGCTGAACTGCCGCCACCGACATCACGCGTTGATGGGCGTCCTGCAGATGGAGGCGGGTCTCCTCCGAGGTGACTGCCCGGGCCTTGAGCAACAGGATGCTGGCGATGATCTGCAGACTGTTGGCGACGCGGTGCTGCATCTCCTGCAGCAGCATCTGCTTCTGGCGCAGCAGTTCCTCGGTCTGGCTGAGCAGGTCCGCCTTCTCGCGCTCGATGATGCGGCGCTCGGTAACATCGAGGAAGGCGAGCAGGATCGTCGAGGTGTCGCTGTTGTCGTAGACGACCTTGCGGGCATTGAGCAGCATGGTGCGCTGGCCGACGAGCGGGAAATCGTGCTCGACCTCGAAGCCATCCATGGCAACCTTTTCGGGGATGATGGTCTCGAGCAGGACGCGGAGCGCCGGAATGTCCCACTGGCCGTCGCCGAGGTCATAGAGCAGCCGCCCTTGCGTCTGCTCGGGGCTGACCTTGAACACGTCGTAGAATGAGCGACTGGCCGCCAGCACGCAAAACGCGTCGTCGAGCACGATGAAGGGCTCGATGATGGTGTTGACGATGGCCTGGGCGAGCGTCTGGGCGTCGGCGATCTTGATGATCGGGGACATCATTGGGTCGACGGTCCGATCTGGATCAGCACTCCGGCGGCGAAGCTGCCGGCTGATACGGGGGGCAGTGTAGGGGGTGTGGGGGTGGATGTCGCGATTTATGTCGGGGGTGCTACCAGCCGGAACGTATGCTGAACACGTCGGACGAAATGTCCGTTGGCGTGTGGACATTAAGTGGCGTAGTATTGGACATGATGACGTATTCAGACTTCCAGCAACAGCTCACCCACCTCGGCATCTCCAGCGAAGAGGCAGCCCAACTTCTAGGCTATTCCGACCGCACTTTGCGGCGGTGGGGCGAGGAAGATCAGATTCCCGGGGTCGCAGAGGCGGCCATCCGCGCATGGCGCAAGCTTCATGAGCGTCGCATCCCTTGGAAGCCGGACACTCTGTCGGTCTTCGACGATGATCAAGATCAGATCTCGAGGATGCGCGACCATGCCGTCGAGGTCGCCGAGATGATCGCGCGTGTCGAGGCGCGGGGTGGCCCCGCCGCACCGTGGCAGGTCGATCTGGACAAAGGCACTGCCACACTCGGCGGCGCCACCGTCACCTTCTACCACTTGGCCAACGGTGCGTTTTCGCCCAGCCAGTACTCGCGGCGCGACGTGCCGCCTGACACTCATCGTGATCAGCATCTGATCGAGGATGCCGCCTACTGCATCTATCGGGCTTTCAGGGGATCCACAGCGCGTGCCGAGGCACTGGAAGCCGTCGCTCGCTACGTGCGCAAGCACGCGCAACTCTACGTTCGCACGGGCGCGCGCAAACACAGTCAGGGTCAGCGGAGTGCTCATGAGTTGCTTATTCTGATGGTCGCAGGTGAGCTTGAGGAACTTGCTGCGCTCGCGGTGTCGAACCGCGTCACCTACCGTGACTTCCAACTTAAGCTGGAGCGTCTCCATCAGCTCGGTTTCTCACCCGAGCTGGGTCTCGTGTCGGAGGTAGCGCGGGTGTTTCGCTAGCCCCGATAGGGCCCAAGCCATTATCCCGATAGGGCCCAAGCCATTCCGGACCGCTCTTGCGGGTAGAGTGCGCAAAGCGGCCCCTTGACACCTCACCCGACACACGCCTATCAATCCCCACCTAAATCTGGAGCACGATCCGTGCAGAAGCTTATCGTAGTAGTGGGGCGCATCGAGCACGTGGGGTAAATCCCTGCGAGGGTCGGTGCGCTCGTTCGAAGGTCCCTAACGGGGCCTTTTTTGTTGCCGAATTTCCGCCGGTGACGGCGCGTTGCGAATAGAAGACCGGCTGAGCCCGGGTGGAGTGAGAGAAAATGGCCGAGCAGATGACAGGCGCCGAGATGGTGATCCAGGCCCTGGTCGATAACGGGGTGGAGCATATCTTCGGCTACCCCGGCGGGGCGGCGTTGCCGATCTATGATGCGATGTTCCAGCAGGACAAGGTGCAGCACATCCTGGTCCGCCACGAGCAGGGCGCGACGCACATGGCCGAGGGCTATGCGCGCTCGACCGGCAAGGTCGGCGTGGTGCTGGTGACCTCGGGGCCGGGGGCGACCAATGCGGTCACCGGGCTGACCGACGCGCTGATGGACTCGATCCCGCTCGTCTGCATCACGGCGCAGGTGCCGACGACGCTGATCGGCTCGGACGCGTTCCAGGAATGCGACACGGTCGGCATCACCCGCTCGTGCACCAAGCACAACTATCTGGTGAAGAGTGTCGCCGACCTGCCGCGGGTCATGCATGAGGCGTTCCACATCGCCAATTCGGGCCGTCCGGGTCCGGTGCTGGTCGATATCCCCAAGGACGTGCAGTTCGCGCTCGGCACCTATCTGGGGATCGACGAGGTCGGGCCCAGCCGCCACAAGAGCTATCACCCGGCCGGCGCCGGCGACAGCAAGGCGATCGAGCAGGCCGTCGACATGATGCTGAAGGCCGAGCGGCCGATCTTCTACACCGGCGGCGGCGTCATCAACTCGGGGCCGGAAGCCTCCGAGAAGCTGCGCGAGCTGGCGGAACTGACCGGCTTCCCGGTGACTTCGACGCTGATGGGGCTGGGCGCCTTCCCGGGCTCCAACCCGCAGTGGATGGGCATGCTCGGCATGCACGGCACCTACGAAGCCAATATGGCGATGCATGACTGCGACCTGATGATCAACATTGGGGCGCGGTTCGACGACCGCATCACCGGGCGGATCGACGCGTTCTCGCCGGGCTCGACCCGCATCCATGTCGATATCGATCCGAGCTCAATCGGCAAGAACGTCCGCACCGATCTCGCCATTGTCGGCGACAGCGGGCTGGTGATGGAAGAGATGGTCCGCATCTGGCGCACCAAGACCAACCAGCCGCGCACCGAGGCGATCGCGCCGTGGTGGGAGCAGATCGAGGGCTGGCGCAGTAAGCACTCGCTGGGCTTTAAGAACTCGACCACGACGATCAAGCCGCAGCACGCGATCAAGCGGCTGTATGAGGCGACCAAGGGGCGGGATGTCTACATCACCACCGAGGTCGGCCAGCACCAGATGTGGGCGGCGCAGCATTTCCCGTTCGAGATGCCGAACCGCTGGATGACCTCGGGCGGGCTAGGCACGATGGGCTATGGCCTGCCGGCGGCAGTCGGCGTGCAGGTGGCGCATCCGGATGCACTGGTCATCGACATCGCCGGCGAGGCGAGCGTGCAGATGACCATGCAGGAGATGTCGACGGCGGTGCAGTACGGCCTGCCGATCAAGGTGTTCATCCTCAACAATGAGCGGATGGGCATGGTCAGGCAGTGGCAGGACCTGCTGCATGGCGGACGCTATGCGCACAGCTATTCGGAGAGCCTGCCGGATTTCGTCAAGCTGGCGGAAGCTTACGGCGGCAAGGGCATCCGGTGTTCGGACCCGGCGCTGCTCGATGCGGCGATCCAGGAGATGCTCGATTACGATGGCCCGGTGCTGTTCGACTGCATGGTCGAAAAGCACGAGAACTGCCTGCCGATGATCCCGTCGGGCAAGCCGCATAACGAGATGATCCTGCCCGACTTCGAGGACGATATCGGCGCGGTGATCGACGAAAAAGGCCGGCAGCTGGTTTGAGGAGCTAGAACCATGAACGCACATTTGCAGCCGAGCGGTTCGGCTTACTTCCTCGCCGCGGAAACGCAGAAGCCGGAGCGGCATACGCTCTCGGTGCTGGTCGACAACGAGCCGGGCATTCTCGCCCGGGTGGTCGGGCTGTTCTCGGCTCGCGGCTACAATATCGACAGTCTCACTGTCTCAGAGACCGAGCACGAGAAGGGGTTGAGCCGTATCACCGTGGTTACGGTTGCTACGCCCAAGGTGCTGACGCAGATCAAGCTGCAGCTCGAGCGGCTGATCCCGGTGCACCGGGTGCATGACCTGACCAGCGAGGGCAAGTCGCTGGAACGCGAGCTGGCGCTGATCAAGGTCGGCGGCTCGGGCGAACCGCGGGCCGAGGCGCTGCGGCTGGCCGATGCGTTCCGCGCGCAGATCGTCGATGCGACCACCGAGAGCTTCGTGTTCGAGGTGACCGGCAAGCCATCGAAGATCGACAGCTTCATCGCCCTGATGATGCCGCTGGGGCTGATCGAAGTGGTGCGCACCGGACTCGCGGCGATTTCGCGCGGGCCGGAAGGCATGTAAGACACGGAGGCCGGGAGCGATCCCGGCCTTTTCGTTCGAGGGGATCTACTCGTGTCTTTTGCGTCGCACCCGTTCCGCGGGCCGTTGTTCATGGTCATCGCGACCTGCTCGTATGTGATCAACGACACGATGATGAAGCTCGCGACCGAGGGGCTGCCGCCTTACGAGGTGCTGATGCTGCGCGGTTGCGCGGGGCTCTTGTGGGGGCTGCCGCTGATGCTGCTGCTCGGCTATGGCAAGCAGTTGCCACTGGTGTTCGAGCGGCGGGTGCTGGCGCGTAACCTCGCCGAGATGGCGGCGATCCTCTGCTACGTGGTGGCGCTGGCCAACATGCCGATCGCCGATGCCTCGGCGCTGGGGCAGATCACGCCGCTGCTGGTGCTGCTGGGCGCCTCGATCCTGTTCCGGGAGCGGATCGGCGGCGTGCGGATGGCGCTGATCGGGGTCGGCTTCATCGGTGCGATCATGGTGGCGCAGCCGACGATGCAGGGGATCTCGATCTACGCCGTGCTGGCGCTGGCCAATGCCGTGCTCTGTGCGGTGCGTGATATTGCGGGGCGGCGGGTGGCCGCCGAGGTGCCGGGGATGATCGTTGCGATGTCGGCGATCATCGTGGTGCTGATCGGGGCAGGGGCGATGCATCTCGTCACGGAGCAATGGGTGACGCCGCAGACGCATCACCTGCTGCTGCTCGCCGGCGCCGGACTGTTCCTGATCTTCGGGCACTTCTTCATCTTCATGGCCTACCGCGTCGGGCCGACCGGCGTGGTGGCGCCGTTCTATTACTTCTTCACGTTCTGGGCGGTGCTCTCGGGGCTGGTGGTGTTCGGGCAGTTCCCGAACCTTCTCGCCATCAGCGGCATCGTGCTGGTGGTGGCGAGCGGGCTTGCTATCGTGCTTCTCGATGAGCGGAAGCGCCGGTTGGCGCCGGTGGCGTAGGGCCATGTTCGGCGCCGATCGGGCTCATCAAAACGTTCGATTGGCTGGCCGGCGTCCGATGCGGTAAGCCTCGCGCCTGAACCTGCCGAGGCCCGCGATGACCCATCTCAGCGTCAATCTCAATGCTGTCGCCATGCTGCGCAACCGGCGATCGGTGCCGTGGCCGAGTGTCACCGGCATAGCGCGGATCGCGCTCGATGCCGGCGCGGACGGGATCACGGTGCATCCGCGGCCCGATGAGCGGCATATCCGGCGGACCGACGTGTTCGAGCTGGTGACGCTGCTGCGGCAGGACTATGCGGGCCGCGAGTTCAACATCGAGGGCTATCCGACCGAGGATTTCCTGACGCTGGTGGAGCGGGCGGCGCCGGAGCAGGTGACGTTCGTGCCGGACGATCCGCTGCAGGCGACGTCGGACCATGGCTGGCACATCGAGGCCAACCGGGCCGTGCTGGTGCCGGCGATCGAGCGGATGAGGAAGGCCGGTATTCGGGTATCGCTGTTCATCAATGCCGATCCGGCGGCGCCGGCGGCGGCGGCCAATGTCGGCGCAGACCGGGTGGAGCTCTATACCGGACCTTATGGCGGATCGCTGAAGCCTGAGGTGCAGGCGGTGCATCTGGCGGCGCTGAAGGAGACAGCCGACGCTGCACGGGCCGCCGGCCACAACACGCGGCCGGGGCAGGGTGGACTGATGGTCAACGCCGGGCACGACCTCAACCTCGTGAACCTGCCGCCACTGAAGCAGGCGATCGCCGATCTGGCGGAAGTGTCGATCGGCCATGCCATCACGGCTGACGCGCTGATCTACGGCATGGCTGAGACGGTTCGGCGCTACAAGGCGGCCTGCGCCTGACCGTTCAGGAGCGCCTGAGCTAAGTGCTTATGCTGGCGTGCATGACCGCCATCGGTGCGCTTTCGCACATACGTTAACGGGCAACACGCGGTTGGCGGTCAAATCCGACTTAACTACCGCCGACGCCGCTCATTTCGCTTCAACCGTGGATGGACCAAGTTGGGGTCTTCCACGGATCGGGCGGGTTGCCATATGGCTTTGAGAGCAGTTGCGTACGAGCAGGCGATGAGCGACCCGATCAACGAAGCACTGGTGCTCTATACCGGGTTCGGCAGCTCGCCATTCCCGCGGGCCAAGACGCCGCATCTGGTGCAGCGCTTCGGCGAGGCCGAGGGCACTGAGCTGAAGCAGCGCATCCTTGGGCTGCTCGAGGAGCTGCAGCAGCCGGTCGATGGGCTGGAGAAGCGCTCGAAGAAGAGCCTGACCGAGCGGGCGATCGAGCAATTGCAGCCCAGGCACCCTGAGCTCGATGATTCCGGGTTGAAGGCGCTGGCCTGGACCTATTCCTTCGGGCTGCGCTGACACGCCTCCGTTACCAGTCGTTCGGTAATCGCGAACGGTGCATTTCGCATTCGGCGAGAATGACGCATCAGCTGGGCCGCAGCGCGATGGCGCGCTCGGTGAGGCCCGGAATAGCTTCACTCACAGTCCTGTAACCGCACGCACATGGCTGTGCCCGGGTTTGGATTCTGTGCCCCCGCTTCAAATTGGTGCCTGCTTGCACCGGGCCATGTGGGTCACTTATTTGCCGCTAGTCACATTTTGTTACTAGGAGTGCAGCAGCAAATGACCAAACCCAAGATCGCCGTCATCATCAGCTCGATCCGTCCGACCCGCTTCGGCGACAAGCCGGCGCAGTGGATCGCCGATCACACCGCCGCTCGCGGCGACGTCGATGTCGAAATCGTCGACCTGAAGGATTACCCGCTTCCGCTGTTCGACGCGGCCGCGTCCGACTTCTGGATGCCGACCCCGAACGAGGTTGCCGCCAAGTGGCAGGCCAAGCTCAACGAGTTCGACGGCTACATCATCGTCACCGCCGAGTATAACCGCTCGATCACCGGTGCGCTGAAGAACGCCATCGACTGGGCCTACAAGCCGTTCATCAAGAAGGCCGTGGCCTTTGTCGGCTACGGTTCGGTGGGCGGCGCCCGCGCCATCGAGCACCTGCGCAACATCATGGTCGAACTGCAGGCCGTGCCGGTTCGTCACGCCGTCCACATCGGTGGTTCGGACTTCATCCCGATCATGATGGGCCAGAAGAGCTGGGACGACACCAAGGGCAACTTCGACTTCTTCGTGCCCGAGATGCTCGACAACCTGGTGTGGTGGACCAATGCCACCCGCAACGCACGCCAGGCCGACGCGGCCGCCGCGGCGACCAAGGCCGCCTAAACCCCGGCTTTCCGTTTCCGGGGTTCTCCTCCTTTCGCACCCCGGTCGGGGACGGTGCTTCCCATGGCACCGTCCCCTTTTGTATTGTCACGTGGCCGATTGGGCGGCGGGTTGAGTGTGTAAGCCGTTGGGTGTAGACAACCGCCCTCGACAGGCGGAGCCCTTCATGGCACCCGAGAATACCGCTGCCCAGCCGGACAGCTCGACCACTCCCCTAAATGAAGAACTGAACCAGGGCCTCCCCGTGCTGATCATGGGGGCTATCGGTGTCGTCTACGGCGACATCGGAACGAGCCCGCTCTACGCGTTCCGAGAGGCGCTGCATGTCTCGACGGGGCATGGCGCGCGGATCGACCCGACGATCGTGCTGGGTCTGCTGTCGCTGATCGTCTGGACGCTGATCATTCTCGTCACGGGCAAGTACATCACCATCGTGCTCCGCGCCGACAACAAGGGCGAGGGCGGCACCCTGTCCCTCATGGCGCTTGCACAGGCGAGCTTCACCAATCGACCGGCCTGGGTGCTGGCGCTCGGCGTGCTCGGCGCCGCGCTGTTCTACGGCGACGCCATGATCACCCCGGCGATCTCCGTGCTATCGGCCATCGAGGGCATCCAGGTCGTGGCGCCCGCCTTCGACCGGTGGATCATCCCGATGACCATCGTCGTGATCATCGGCCTGTTCGCGGTGCAACGCTTCGGCACCAGCGGCGTCGCCGCGGTGTTCGGCCCGATCACGGTGGTCTGGTTCCTGGCGCTGGGCTATTTCGGGCTGACGCGCATCATCGAGGATCCTGCCGTCCTCTCCGCGCTGAACCCACTCTACGGGGTCAACTTCATCGCGACGCACACGGCGATCGCGGCGGCCACGTTCGGCGCTGTGTTTCTCGCCGTCACCGGGGCCGAGGCGCTCTACGCCGATCTCGGTCATTTCGGCCGGAAGCCGATCATCATCGCCTGGATCGCGCTGGTGTTTCCCTGCCTCCTGCTCAACTATTTCGGGCAGGGCGCCTATGTGCTGGGCCACGGCGAGGCGGTCGCGAACCCGTTCTACCAGATGCTGCCGGACTGGTCGCAGGTGCCGATGGTCATCCTCGCGACAATGGCCACGGTCATTGCCAGCCAGGCGGTGATCACCGGCGCCTTCTCGCTCACCCGGCAGGCCGTGTCGCTGAACATCCTGCCGCGCATGACAGTGCTCCACACGTCCGCGACCCAGCACGGGCAGATCTACATGCCGCTGGTCAACGGCCTGCTGATGGTGGCCGTGGTCCTACTGGTGCTCGGCTTCGGCAGTTCGAGCCACCTGGGCGCCGCATACGGCATCGCTGTCACCGGCGAGATGATCGTGACGCTGGGATTGCTGGTGGTTGTCATGAGCCGCATCTGGCATTGGCAACCCTGGATGATCGCTGCGGTCGTCCTGCCCATCGGGATCATCGAGGTGATCTTCTTCTCCTCCAACGCCGCCAAGTTCTTCCAGGGCGGCTGGGTGCCGGTAATGGTGGCGCTGTCGATTGCGGCGACCATTGTGATCTGGATCTGGGGCCGCCGGCGGCTGACCGAGAAGACGCGGCGCGACGAGGTGCCGCTCGAGTTCCTGGTGGAGAACCTCGCCAAGAAGAAGCCGACCATCGTGCCTGGCACGGCGGTATTCCTCACCTCCGATATCGAGGGCGCGCCGACGGCGCTGTTGCACAGCCTCAAGCACTACAAGGTGCTGCACGAGCACAATGTGATCCTCACGGTGATCACGTCCGACCGTCCGCGCGTGGCGGACGAGGACAAGATCAGGATCGATGCCTACAACGACCTGTTCTACCGGGTGGTGGTGACCTTCGGTTACATGGAAACGCCGAATATCCCGAAAGCACTGGCGCTTGCCCGCAAGCTCGGCTGGAAGTTCGACATCATGTCGACCTCGTTCTTCCTGTCTCGGCGGTCGCTGAAGCCATCGCCGAAAGGTGGGATGCCGCTGTTCCTCGACCGTATCTTCATCGCGCTGGCCCGCAACGCGACAGACGCAACGGAATACTTCCACATTCCTACCGGCCGCGTGGTTGAAATTGGCACGCAGGTGGTGATCTAGTCCGCTCGGGGAACCGAGGGACGCGAGCCTGCTGAAATCACTGGACATTGCGATCGCTGGGGCGGGACCCGGCGGGTTGGCGACGGCGCTGATGCTCAGCCGTGCCGGCCATCGCGTACGGCTGTTCGAGCGGTTCGAGACGCCGAGGCCGGTGGGCTCGGGGTTGATGCTGCAGCCGACCGGGCTGGCCGTGCTGGAGGCGCTCGGCCTTTATGACGAGATCGCAGTGCTGGGAGCGCGGATCGGACGGCTGGTCGGCACGGATGCTCGCAGCGGCCGCGTGGTGCTCGACGTGGGCTATCGGCCGCTGGGGTCGGAGGTGCATGCGATCGGCGTCCATCGGGCGACGCTGTTCAACGTACTGCACGATGCGGTGGTGGTCGACGGGTTGTCGATCCGCACCGGGTTCGTGGTGGAGCGGCTGGAGCGGTCGGGCGGCGGCCAATGGCTGCTGGGGCCTAATGGGCGCGAGGGCCCGTTCGACCTGGTGGTCGACGCGCTCGGCTCGGCTTCGCCGCTGAAGGTCGAGGCGCAGGTGCCGAGCCGGACGCGACCGCTGAGCTTTGGCGCGATCTGGGGCACGGTCCCCTGGGTGGACGCGGGCTTTCGGCGCGACGCGCTGATGCAGCGCTATCGCCAGGCCAGCGTGATGATCGGGGTGTTGCCGGTCGGTCGCCAGAGGCGCGATGCGCCCGAGCAGGCGGCGCTGTTCTGGAGCCTGAAGCCGGAGGCTTACGCGGCGGTGCGCTCAGCCGGGATTGATGGGTGGCGCGAACAGGTGATGGGCCATTGGCCCGAGACCGCGCCGCATCTCGAGGCGATCGCCGATTTCGACCAGATGACCTTGGCGCGCTATGCGCACCATACCCTGCGGGTGCCGGCCGGTGACGGGATCGCCTTTATCGGCGACAGCGCGCACGCGACCAGCCCACAGCTCGGGCAGGGTGCCAACATGGCGCTGCTGGATGCGGCGGCGCTGAGCAGTGCGTTGGCGAGTTCCGGATCGATCGGGGATGCACTCGACAGCTATGCGCGGCTGCGGCGCTGGCATGTGCGGCTCTACCAGATGCTGTCGCTGACACTGACGCCGTTCTACCAGTCCGACGGCGTTGTCCTGCCCTTGGCGCGTGACGTGCTGGTATCGGCGATGGCCAAGCTGCCGCCGGTTCAGTGGGTTCTGGCGGGCATGGTGTCGGGGCAATTGCTGAGTCCGCTGAAGGCGATCGGCCTCACAGCGAAAGCGTTACGCGAGGTGCCGGCGTGAGCCGGCCGCACGTCCTGATCGTCGGCGGCGCCGGCGTGTTCGGCTCGCGGCTGGCCCGGCTGCTGGCGCGGCGAAAGGGATTCCGGGTGAGCCTCGGCGGGCGCACGGAGAGCCGGGCGCTGGCGTTGCAGCGGGAGCTGCGGCTGATCGACGAGCAGGGCGAGTTCGGCTTCGTGATGATCGACCGCGACCGGATCGGGGCCGAGCGCCTCAAGGAAATCGACTGCGACGTGGTGGTGGATTGCTCGGGGCCGTTCCAGCTCAGCGGCACGCAACTGATCGAGGCCGCCATCGGGGCGCGATGCCACTATGTCGATATCGCCGACTCGCGTGCGTTCGTTACCGGCGTCAGCAAGTTCGACAGCGCGGCGCGGGCGGTGGCGATTTCGGTGATCTCGGGGGCGAGCTCGACGCCGGGCCTGACGCATGCCGTGCTCGACAGCGTGACGAGCGCCTGGCTTACCGTCGACAGCATCGATATCGCCATCGTGCCCGGGAACCGGACGCCGAAGGGCCGCTCGGTGATCGAGGGGATCCTCAGCTGGGTCGGGCAGCGGGTGCGGGTGTTCCGCGAGGCCGGGTGGGAGCAGGGGCGCGGGTGGAGCGGCGGCCGATGGGTGACCATCGAGGGGCTGCCGCGAAGGCGTGCGATGCTGGCGGACGTCCCGGATCTCGATCTGGTGCCGGCGCGATTTGCGCCGCGGGTGCGGGCCGGGTTTGACGCCGGGATGGAACTGCCGGTGCTGAACTGGCTGATCGGGGTAGTGGCGGTGCCGGTGCGCTGGGGACTGGTGAAGTCGGCGCGCGTCTTCGCGGGGCTCGGCACGCAGATTGCCATGTGGCTCGACCGGTTCGGGACCACCGATGGCGGCATGCTGGTCGAGGCGGCCGGGCAGGATGCGCGGGGCGATACCCGGGTGGTCCGGTGGTGGCTGAGGGCGGCGAACGGTGATGGTCCCTATGTGCCGGTGGCGCCGGCCGCAGCGGTGGTCGAAATGCTGACGCTTGGCGGCCGGTTGCGCGGCGGGGCCCGCTCGGCCGCGGGGATCGTCACGCTCGAGCAGATCAGGCCGTGGTTCGATGGGCTCGCCATCGAGACCAAGCAGATGGCGTTTCGCGGCGAGAAGCCCCTGTACCGGCGGGTGATGGGCGATGGGTTCGACCGGCTGCCGGAGGTGACCCGGCGGGTGCATCGCGGCCGGCCGGCTGTGATTGCCGAGGGCGAGGCCGTGGTGGCGCCGCCGGAGAATTTCGTCACCCGGTTCCTGGCGCGGCGCTTCGGGCTGCCGCTCGACGAGGGGCGGATACCCGTGCGGGTGGTGATCGAAAGCCGCGACGGGCGCGAGCATTGGACCCGGTTCTTTGCCGACAGGCCGATGCGGTCGGTGATGAGTCTGGCGTCGGAGGGCCTGATCGAGGAGCGGTTCGGGCCGGTGGCCATCCGGATGCGGCTGGTGCCGCGTGGCGACGGGCTGGATATGCAGCGGGTCTCGGGCCGGCTCTGGGGCGTGCCGATTCCCGGCTTCCTGCTGCCGGTGATCAAGGCCGAGGAGCGGGTAGACGAGGGTGGCCGCCATCGCTTCGAGGTCGAGATCGCGCTGCCGCTGCTTGGCCGGCTGATCGCCTATCGCGGCTATCTGGTGGTCTGACGCCTAGATCGCGAGGGCCGCGTCGCGCTTGCCGTAGGCGCGCAGGAACGTCTTCACGCCGTTGCGGGCGGCCTTCTCCAGCTGCGCGTCGCTGACGGTTTCGCCCGGTTCGTTGGGAAGATCGGCGCCGATCAGCGCCATGAACTGGCGGGCCGCGAGATCAGGATCGTCGAGTTCGATGTCGCCGGCGCGCGCCAGGCGGGCAAAGCGAGCGGAGATGGCCGGCCAGTTCTTGCCGGGGCCGTAGTCCTTCCAGGTCTCAAAGAGCTCCGGGTAGCGCCGCCCCTCGTTCTCGATCAGCTTGCGGAGCGCGCGGGAATTGGCGTCGCAGAGGCAGTTTCGGGTGAGCCGTATAGCGAAGGCG
The DNA here is from genome assembly GCF_056402875.1 of Devosia sp. P3_B2. Lineage (NCBI taxonomy): Bacteria > Pseudomonadati > Pseudomonadota > Alphaproteobacteria > Hyphomicrobiales > Devosiaceae > Devosia > Devosia sp. P3_B2. The sequence goes on from NZ_JBFUGO010000014.1 coordinate 18,904, forward strand.
ACGAGTTCGCGGCCGATGTCCTGCGGCTGATCAGGGAAGGTGGCGAGCGTCGCGACCATGCGGGTGCTGCCCTGCTCGGTAATGTCGCGCACCACCTCGGCGAACAGTTTCTCCTTGTCGCCGATCTGATTGTAGATCGTCTGCCGCGAGACGCTCGCCTCCTCGGCGATGGCGTCGATGCTGGCGCCGGTGAAGCCATCGCGCACGAAGACCGCGGTGGCGGCAGCGATGATGGCGCATCGCTTGTTGTAGTTACCCCGCTGCATGGCTGGGCTGCGAACAAGGTCGTGGCTGATCTCCATGCAGAGGAGGATAATGGGACTTGACGAATTGGACAAGAGTGTCCAAAAGTCATTTTGACACATGTGTCCATTTTTATGGACGGCATCGTCACATTAGCGGCAGCAGAGCCGGGTAGAACCCGGTGGATATGAGACGACGCGCGGGGGTGAAACGCGCGCGCTTGATCGCCGCCCGGTCGAAGGGATATTCAACTGGTAAGTTATATACTGATTGGTTAAATACGAGCAGGTTGGGAATCACTGCTATGAACATGAACATCTTGAAGTCGGCCCTCGTGCTTGGGCTGCTGTCGGTGATCGGCCCCGTCGCCATCGACATGTATCTGCCGGCGCTGCCGGAAATTGGCGGACAGCTGGGGGCGAGCACTGCATCGGTGCAGCTCAGCCTGATGTCGTTCATGGCCGCATTCGCGGTCGGTCAGCTGATCTACGGTCCGATCAGCGACATGGTCGGGCGCAAGCCGCCGCTGTATTTCGGCATCGCGCTGTTCATCATTGGCTCGATCGGCTGTGCGGTTTCCCCTTCGGTGGAGTGGCTGATCGTCAGCCGATTCATCCAGGGTATCGGCGGGTGTGCGGCGATGTCGCTGCCGCGGGCCATCGTGCGTGACGAATATACCGGCGCCGAGGCGGCGCAGCTGTTCAGCCTCATCATGCTGGTGTTCTCGATCTCGCCGATCCTTGCCCCGCTCTCGGGCAGCATCGTCATCGCTTTTGGCGACTGGCGGCTGTTGTTCTGGGTGATGGGCGCGGTGGGGGTGCTCGGGCTGATCCTGTCGGTCGTCGCGCTCAAGGAGACGCGGCCGAAGCATCTGCGGACCGAGTCGAGCCTCGGTGGCGCGATCCGTGGTTACGGCTCGTTGCTCGTCGACTGGAACTTCATGGGCCTGACCTTCATCGGCGCCTTCGGCATGTCGGCCTTCATGGCCTTCATCGGCAACTCGAGCTTCGTGTTCATCGAGCACTATGGGCTGACGCCAACCGAGTACAGCCTTGCGTTCTCGGTCAACGCGATCTCGTTCTTCGCGGTGTCGCAGTCGACCGGCTTCATGGTGAAGCGCTTCGGGTTGCAGCGGGTGGTTCGCTGGGCGGTGACCGGGTTCGCAGTGTCGATGGCGCTGCTGGCGGGTATCTTCGTCGCCGGCATCGACAGCATGTGGATCCTCAGCGGCCTGATGTTCGTGGCGTTTGGCTTCCTCGGCCTCGTGCTGCCGACGACGGGCGTGCTGGCGATGGAAGAGCACGGCGAGTTCGCCGGCACCGCATCGGCGCTGATGGGGACGCTGCAGATGGTGCTCGGCGCGGTGGTAATGGGCATCGTGGGTGCGTTCCACGACGGCACGGCCATTCCGATGGTGCTCGGCTTTGCGGTCTGTGCGGTGCTGGCTTTCCTGCTGACGCAGGTGACGATCCGCACGACGACGACGCCGGTGGTCGGTGCGCCCGCCGAATAACTGGCCTAACCCATGCGGGCCGGTCGGGCGCGAGGGAAACCTCGCGCCCTTTTCTTAAGGGCGGGCGGCCCTAGATGCTGGCCTGCACACTTTGCAGCGCGGCATAGACCCCGCTCATTGCCATCAGCTCGTCGTGCGTGCCCTGTTCGGCGATGCCGTCGCGGCCGAGTACGAGGATGCGGTCGGCGTGCCGAACGGTCGAGAGGCGGTGGGCGATGACGATGGTCGTCCTGCCCCGCGCCAAAGTTAGCAGGGCCTGCTGGACCGCCCGCTCACTTTCGTTGTCGAGGGCGCTGGTCGCCTCGTCGAAAATGAGGATGGCGGGATCCTTGAGGAAGGCGCGAGCAATGGTCAGACGTTGTTTCTGCCCGCCGGAGAGCTTCACCCCGCGCTGCCCGACGTCCGTGTCATATCCGTGGGGCAGGGCCATGATGAACTCGTGCGCGTTGGCGGCTCGCGCCGCGGCCTCGACCTCCACGTCGGTTGCGCCGGGGCGACCGTAGCGAAGGTTGTCGGCCACCGAGCCGGCGAACAGGTAGACGTCCTGCTGAACGACAGCGATATGGCGGCGGAGCGTCTCCAGCGTCACGTCGCGCACGTCTCGCCCATCGATCCGGATTGCCCCAGCATCCACATCATAGAAGCGCGGGATAAGCGCGCAGAGCGTGCTCTTGCCGACGCCGGAGGGGCCGACCAGGGCGACGAACTCGCCGGGAGCGATATCGAGCGACAGGTTGCGCAGCACATGCGGCCCGCCCGCCTCGTAGCGGAAGGTGACATCGTCGAAGCTGACGGCGCCGGTGGGCGTGGGCATCGGAACGGTCGCCGGCCGATCGGCGATGTCGGGGGCGACCTCCAGGATCTCCATGGCACGGGTGAACCCGGTATACCCCTCCTGCAGCAGCCGGGCGAAGTTGGCGAGGCGCTGGATCGGATCGACCAGCACGGCCACGCAGAGGAGGAAGGTCAGCATCTCGGCGACGGTGAGTTCGGCCGACAGGATGCGAAGCGCGCCCACCACCACGACCAGGATCATCACCAGCTGGGCGAAGCTCTCAACGCCGATGGAGAACCAGGCCTCGGACTTGTAGCCATCGGCGCGGCTCATGACGAACCGCTGGTTCTGCTCGGCAAATCGCTGCGTTTCCAGCGTCTCGTTGGTGAAGGACTGGACCACGCGAATGCCGCCCAGGGCATCCTCGACCCGCTCGTTGACGGCGGCGATCTGCTGCTTGCTGCGCTCGAGCGCCCGGTTCATGCGCCGGTTGAAATAGAGGGCATAGGCGAGGGCCAGCGGGGTCAGCGCCAGGATGAGGCCGGCCAGCAGCGGATCGATGAAGAACAGCACCAGCATGGCCCCGCCGAACTTGAGCACGGCGATGGCGAGATCTTCGGGACCGTGGTGGAACAGCTCGCCCACCCAGAGGGAGTCGCTGGTGATGCGGCTCATCAGCTGGCCGGTGCGCTGCCGGTCATAGAAGCTGAAGGACAGCTTCTGGCAGTGCTCGAAGAGCTCCTGGCGCATGGCCGCTTCAATGCGGGCGCCCATCACGTGGCCCTGATAGTCGACGAAGAAAACCGCCGCCATCTGGATGGCGAGGACAGCCAGCATGCCGCCGCCCATGGCGAGGATCTGCCAGATGACTCCGGGCGCATGGGGCAGGGCCAACAGCCGCGTGGTGATGAAGTTGGCGCCGAGCGGCAGGGCGATCGCGGTGCCCGCAACCAGCACGGCACAGATCAGGTCGGCCGCGAGCAGCGGCAGATGTGGGCGATAGTAGGAGAAGAACTTCCGTACCCGCGCCGAGCGCCGCTGACGGGCAGCGGGGTCGGACGAGTCGGCGATGCGATGGTGGAGCGGCTTATGGCGCGGCGGGTTCTTCCTCGCGCGCGGGAAGGTGGAAGGCATGAAGCGTGATGTCCTTGCTGAGATGGGCTCCTTTCCGAGTGGACAGCGTCGCTTTCATCGTGATCTCCCGAGGGCATGAATTGAGGGCGGACCATAGGCGAGGTGGGATGCCCCGACAACCGGGAGTGCCGGTTGTCGGGTGGCGGTGTGGTTGACGGGCAACAGGTGCAGCGAACGCTCGCGGCAACGTGCCGGGGTTCAGCTCTTGGGCATGTCCGGGCAGACGTAGGGCACGGTGGCCGTCACGTACTTCTCCTCGACCGCGTCGCTGCCGAGCTTGAGGCTCAGCACCAGTTCGGCGTCGGTGAGCGAGACGATGTCGGCGTTGATGTCCATGCCGTCCTCGTTCCACTTCAGCGCGGTGTCCGAGGTGAGCTCCCATGCCGACAGGCGGTGGGTTTCCCAGCAGGAATCCTGCACGAGGGTGCCGTCGGAGAGGAAGATCTTCATTACGCCGGGCAGGTCGCCATCGGCCTTGGTCCAGACCCGATCGACGAGCCCGGCCTTGCTGGTCTTGGCATCGGTGGCGGATTCGGTTGCCGTATCCTCGGCGAAGGCGGGAAGGCAGGCAGTGGAGCCGACGCCCCACATGGCGAGCAAGGCGAAGAGGGCGGCTTTGCTGGTCATTCGGCGTCAATCTCCAGTGGCAATCCGAACATGGGTGCGTCGTAATCGCCATACAAGGTGGCATGGCGATTACGACGGAAATCGGATCATCGGGGAGTGAAAATGAACGGCCGATGAGCGTGGGCTCAGCGGCCGCCCAAGTGCCTGGCTACTGCCGGATGCCCAGCGCGCGGTCGCGGTCGCGGATGCGGTTGCGGGCCTGCTTGGGCCAGAGCTGGTAGGCATCGCCGCCGCCTTCGAGGGCGTGGCGCGCGTGCACGGCCCAGTTCGGGTCTTCGAGCGCCGTGCGGGCAAAGGCCACGAGGTCGGCTTCGCCTTCCTCGAGGATACGCTCTGCGTCGTGCGGATCGTCGATGAGACCGACGGCGATGGTCGGGATGCCGGCCGCCCGCACCGCCTTCGACAGCTCCACCTGGTAAAGGGGCGCCGCTTTCAGCGAATAGCCGTCGAAGCCGCCCGATGAGCAGTGGATCATATCGACGCCGAGTGACTGGAGTTCACGCGAGAGGACGATGGAATCCTCGACGCCCCAGCCACCCGGGCTGCCGTCGGTCACCGACAGGCGCATGATCAGCGGCTTGTCGGCCGGCCAGGCGGCGCGGACGGCTTCGGTGACCTCGAGCGCGAAGCGCATGCGGTTCTCGCGGCTGCCGCCGTACTCGTCGGTGCGATGGTTGGCGAGCGGGGAGAGGAACTGGCTGATCAGGTAGCCATGCGCGCCGTGGATCTCGACGGTGTCAAAGCCCGCCTGGTCGGCGCGGCGCGCGGCGTCGGCGAAGCTCTGCACGATGCGCTGGATGCCCGGCTTATCCAGCGCGACCGGCATCTGGAAGTTAGGGTTGTCGGCGTGGCGCTCGGCGCTGGGAGCTTCGGGCACCCAGGTCTCGTAGGCGTATTCGGCCTTGTCTGCCTCGGTCTCGTTGAAGCCGCCGCGCCACCAGATCGGCGTCGCCGCCTTGCGCCCGGCATGGCCGAGCTGGATGCCCGTCGCAGCGCCCTCGGACTTCAGGAACTTCACGATATGGGCCAGCGGCGCGATCTGTTCGTCGTTCCAGAGCCCGAGGTCGCCGTAGGAGATGCGCCCTTCGGGCGTGACACCGGTTGCTTCGAGGATGACGAGGCCAAAGCCGCCGAGGGCGAAACGGCCGAGGTGCACGAAGTGCCAGTCGTTGGCGAAGCCGTGCTGCGCCGAATACTGGCACATGGGCGCGATGACCGTGCGATTGCGCATGGTGAGCCCGCGCAAGGTGAACGAGGAAAATAGCTGGGACATAAATCGGCTGCTGCTGCAGGTGGAGGGAGCGGGACCTTGCACCGCGAGCACTCCATCGGCAAGTACCGATGGAGCAGGTCTCACTTGCACTCAACATGCCGTGTTCGCCGGAACCGCCGCAGTGGGGGCGAGTTGCGCGTGCGAGGGTTGAGGAGAAAAGTGATGAAAGTTCTTGCTGCTGCGACCCTCTCGGCGGTCGCCCTGTTTGCCTCCGGTGTCCTGGCGCAGGATACCAAGGTGCTGACGGGCAAGGCCGCCTTCGGCGATTTCACGCAGGATGCACCGGGTGTGAGGCGCCTGATCAAGGCGACGGACCTCGACCCGCCGAATGTCACCGAGTCCGCGTCGAATGCGCCGGGGACGGTGCCGATGCCCGAGGGCGCGCTGCCCAAGGTGCCCGATGGTTTCAAGGTGGAACTGGTCGCCTCGGGGATCACCAATCCGCGCGCCATACGCTTCGCGCCGAACGGCGACCTGTTTGTCGCCAACTCGGAGGACGGCGAGGTCCTGGTGTTCGATTTCGACGAAGCGGGCGGGATGAAGGAGGTGAAGCCGGCCGTCTACGCCGACAAGCTCAACCAGCCCTATGGGATCAGCTTCTACCCCAAGGACAATCCCGAATGGATCTACATCGCCGAGAGCGACGGGCTGAAGCGGTTCCACTACAAGGCCGGCGACCTGAAGGTCGAGGAGGGCGAGGATGGTCCGGACCAGGGTGAAGCGATCCTCACCGGCATCCCGGCAGAGCATCACTGGACGCGCGACGTCGCGTTCTCCACGGACGGACAGACCATGTACTACTCGGTTGGCTCGGGCTCCAATGTCGGGCTCGACATGACCATGGATCCGACGCCTGAGGGTGGCCTCGAAGCGTGGATCAAGGATCATCCACTTGGCGTTGCCTGGGGTGGCGAGGAGCGCCGCGCGGCGGTGCTGGCCTTCGATCCCGAGGGCAAGAACGAGAAGTATTTCGGCACGGGCCTGCGCAATTGCGCCGGCATGACGGTACAACCGGCCACCGGAGATGTCTGGTGCGTGGTCAACGAGCGCGACGAACTCGGCGACAACGTGCCGTTCGACTATGCGACGTCGGTGAAGGACGGGGCGTTCTACGGCTGGCCCTGGTACTACATTGGCGACAATCCCGACCCGCGCTGGACTGCGACGCCGCGCGAGGACCTGAAGGGCCACGTCACCGTTCCGGACGTGCTGTTCCAGACCCACTCGGCTCCGCTGAACATCGTCTTCGACGAGTCGGACGCCTGGGGCGCCGAGTACAAGGGTGACGCTTTCGTCGCCATGCACGGCTCGTGGAACCGCGGCACGCGCACCGGCTACAAGGTGGTGCGGCTCGACTTCGACGACGCCGGCAAGCCGACCGGCGAGTACGAGGACTTCATGACCGGGTTCGTCATGGACGCCGACAACGTCTGGGGCCGGCCGGTTGGCGTGGCAGTGGCGCCCGACGGCGCGCTGTTTGTCTCCGAAGACGGCGCCGGCACCATCTGGCGCGTCAGCAAAGCGGAATAGGCGGAGGTCAGACCGCCTCAGGGACGTCCTCGTGGGGAACCGCGAGGGCGTCCTTCTTTTTGTCAGTCCGTCACTGTGTACTCGGTGATGCCGTTGGCGGCGACGCTGAGGCGTTGGCGGGCTTCGCCGACGCCGAATGCACCCGCGTCGACGTCCCAGCAGCCGGCCGAAACGGCGAAGCTGTAGGACTGCCCTGGGCCGATCGAGACATTGTCGGGCAGGCGATCGAAGCCGTAGGTCGAGGCATTGCAGTCGGAGATGGAGACCACGTCGATGTTGCCGCCGGTGCCATTGATGACAGTCAGCGTGCCAGTCGGCTCGCCGGGGCGAATGAGTTCGCCGCCGGTGATCATGGAGCTCGGGTCGCAGGCCGCGAGCGCGAACAGACAAACGGCGACCGCGCCGCCGCGAAATACTGAATTCATGACATCCCCCAATGACGAGACATACGTGACGCCGCGTCTGCCCAGTCAATTGCTAGCAGAGGGCTGCGCTGGCCTCAATCATCGGGCGAAGGCGATCGGCCTATCCTTGGAGGGCTGTGAAGAAGTCTGGCTCAGGCGGCCTGGGGGCGGCGGTGACCGGAGACTTCCGCGCCGGCGTTTCGGTGCAGCGTCAGCAATTGCAGCGAGCAGGCGATGATGATCAGGCCCATCAGCAGGTAGGCGATCTGGAAATCGATCACCCCGAGAGCGGGGGCGCCGCGCCACATCTGACTGAGGTTGAGGCAGCCAGCGGCGACGGCCACGCCGAACACCATGGACAGCTGCTGCGACATGCTGGAGATCGTCGTGGCCGAGCTGCGCTGGGCGGCGTCGACATCGGCAAAGGCCAGGGTGGCGAGGGCGGTGAACTGCATGGAGCGGGTCGCTCCGGCGATGAACAGGACCCCGGCGGTGATCGGGTAGGCGGTATCGGGACCGAGGAGGCCGCAGGCGGCGACCGAGATGCCGGCGAGGACGCCGTTGACGGTGAGGATGGTGCGGAAGCCGAAGCGGCGCAGCGTCGGCGTGGTGACAGCCTTGATGGCGAGGTTGCCGAAGAAATAGATCACCACCAGGGCGCCGGAACTCAGCGCGTCCATGCCGTAGGCGACCTGGAACATCAGCGGCAGCATGAACGGCGTGGCGTTGATCGCGGTGCGCATGATCGCGCCGGCCTTGGCGTCGGTGGCGGCGAAGGTGTTGATGCGCAGGGTTCGGAGGTCGATCAGCGGGTGATCCACCCGCAGTAGCCAGAGCACCGCGGCGGCGCCCACTGCGAGGCCGAACGCGATCAGCAGCGTGGCGATCCAGGCGGGCAGCCCGCCCTGCGCCAGTGCGTCGAAGCCGTAGAGCAGGCAGCCCAGCGTGATGCCGGTCAGCACGAAGCCGGGGGCATCGAAGGGACGATCGGCGAACTCGTTGTCCTTGGGGACGATGGCCAGCACGAGCGCCATGCCGATGAGGCCGAGTGGGATGTTGATCCAGAAATTCCACTGCCAGGAGATGTATTCGGTGATGAAGCCGCCCAGTGCCGGCCCGAGCACCGGGGCAAACAAAGCCGGCCAGATGGTGAGGCCGATGGCGGCGACGATCTCGGACTTCTGCGCGGTGCGCAGCACGATGATGCGGCCCACCGGGAACAGTACAGAGCTGCTGGCGCCCTGCAGCGCACGGGCGAAGGCGAACTGGCCCAGATCCTGCGCGAGACCGCAGGCGATGGAGGTAAGCGTGAACAGGGCGATCGCCACCACGAAGACGCGGCGGGCGCCGAAGCGATCGGAGAGCCACGCCGCGGCGGGAATGCAGACGGCCACCGCCAGCATGTAGATGGTGACGCCGAGGCTCATCTCGAGCGTGCCGACGCCGAAATCCCGCGCCATGCGGGGCAGGGCGGTGACGATGATCACGCCGTCGAGGAACTGCATGAACAGCGTGGCGGCAACCACGAGGGCGACGTTGCGGGCGTGTGGGGTGAGGCGCGTGGACATGATGAGGATGCGAATGACTAGTATGGTACCAGTACAGGCAAAGCGGGGCGGCGCATATCAGGCAATGGGATGATGCCGATGATTTTGAGGCTAAGTGTTGCCGGTGCACTGATCACCTCTCCCTTTGGGGGAGAGGTCGGGCCGTAGGCCCGGGTGAGGGGGCCTTTCCCACGCTCGGCGCTTGCAGAAGGCCCCCTCACCTGACCCTCTCCCCCAGAGGGAGAGGGGACGCTAGGGGCGCCCACTGTGCCTACCCCTTCACCGCGCCCGCAGTCATCCCCGCGACGATCTGGCGGTTGAAGAACAGGTAGACGATCAGCGGCGGGATGGTGATCAGCAGGATGTTCATGAAGAGCAGGTGCAGCGAGGTGTTGAACTGCCCCTGGAAGTTGAACAGCGTCAGCTGCACCGTGACGTTCTGCTTGCCCGGCAGGTAATAGAGCGGGTTGGTGAAGTCGTTGAAGATGGCGACCGACTGCACCACGATCACCGTCACCACCACCGGCTTTAGCAGGGGAAGCACGACCTGGAAGAATAGCCGAAGCGGTCCGGCGCCATCGATGATCGCCGCTTCGTCGAGCTCGCGCGGGATCGTCGCGACGAAGGCGCGGAACAGCAGGATCGTGAAGCTCAGTCCGTAGGCAACCTCGATCAGGATCATGCCGTGCATGGTCTTGAACAAGCCGAACGACTGCAGCACCCAGATCGTCGGCACCACCGCCGGCGGGATGATCAGCCCGGCAAGCACCAGGAAGTTGACGATCGCGGTCCAGCGGGACGGCCGACGCTGCAGCACGAAGCCGACCATGGCGCCGAGCACCACCAGCAGCGTCACGCTCGCGACGGTGAGGATGATCGAATTGATGAACGCGGTGACCAGCATGTAATCCTGCGTCCTCAGTACCTCCATCAGGTTGTCCCAGAAGTGCCAGCTGGTCGGCCAATCGAACGAGCGGGTCGCCGCCTGCCGCCGGTCCTTGACCGCGGTGAGGATGATGAAGGCGAACGGCACGAGGAAGACGACGATCGACGCCGCAATCGCGATGCCGCCGAGAATGTAGCGCTGAGCGTGCCTCACCGGTCCGTCTCCTGGCGATTGAGCAGCAACGAGAGCGGCACGATGATCAGCGCCACCATGATGAACAGCACGACGTTGCCAGCGGTCGAGAGACCGTAGAAGCCGGCCTGGTACTGCTTGTAGATCACCGAAGCGATGACGTCGGAGGTGAAGCCGGGCCCGCCCTTGGTCATGGCCCAGATCATGTCGAATGAGCGCAGGCCGCCGATGAAGCTGAGGATGATCACGGTGGCGGTGGCCGGGTGCACGAGCGGCAGGGTGACGGTCCAGAACCGCTGCCACGCCGTAGCGCCGTCAATCCGTGCCGCTTCGTAGTATTCGAGCGGGATCGAGACGATGCCGGCGATGTAGATCACGGTCGCAAGCCCGACACCCTTCCAGACATCGACAAGCGCGACGGAATAGAGCGCGAAGCGCGGATCGGTGAGCCAGCCCGGACCCTTGATGCCGATCGCGGCGAGGGACTCGTTGAGCAGGCCCTGGGTGGGATGCATCATCGCGGTGAAGGTGATGCCGACACCGACTGTCGATACTAGCACCGGGAAGAAGATAACGGCGCGCAGATATCCACGCCCGAAGATATCGGAGGTGAGCAGCAGCGCCAGCAGCAGCCCGAGCACGACCTTCAGGCCTGAGGTGACGACGCCGTAGATCAGCGTGTTGATGAGGCCCTGGAACAGGAAGGGCTCGCGGAAGAACTGGGCGAAGTTCTCGAGGCCGATGAAGTCGGCCTTCTGCAGCGTCCAGCGCGTCAGGCTGAAGAATAGCGACGCGAAGGTCGGGAGCATGAACAGCACGGCGAAGATGATGGCCGCGGGCAGGTAGAACCAGCTGGGATAAAGCCCGGCCGTGCGCGACTTGCGGCGCGGATTTGCGATGGGCACTGAGCCTTCTGCGACCGCAACTGCCATACCCGTCATCCTCCTCGACGAATTGGCGCCCGACCCTTTCGGCCGGGCGCCGATTTTCACACGCAGTGGGGCCGATTACCAGCCGGGCAGGCCAAGCTGCTGGGCCTGCTTCTTGACGTCTTCGTCATAGAGCGCGGCGCCATCGGCGGCCGGACGAATGCCGGAACCGACTTCGACCGTGATCTGCTCGAGCGCCGGCCCCTTGATGGGCGAGAGGAACTCGAGGGCAGGGGCCGAATGGCCGCCTTCCTGGAAGTAGGGCAGCAGGTCGGCGACGACCGGCGGCACGTCGGACGGCAGGGTGCAGTCCTTCACCAGGTACGGGCCGGTGGCGCCGGCCGACTGGGTCTGGATATCGCAGCCTTCGACGCTGGCGACGAAGGCGACGAATTCCTTGGCTTCGGCTTCGTGCTTGGTCGTCTTGGGGATGTAGAGGCCGGCCGGCATCCAGGTGGTGAGGCCGTTATTGGCCGCGTCATCGCCCGGGATGGCGAAGAAGCCCACGTCGTTGACGTTCTCGGGGGCCAGTTCCTTGATGTTGGCGACGGCGAACGACAGCATCGGGTAATGTGCGCCTTCGCCGGTCGCGACCTTGGTCACGCCGTCCTCAAAGGTCGCCGCCGCGAAGTCCTCGTTGAGCAAGCCGGCCTTGAACACTTCCTCCTGCCGCTCGAAGCCCTTCATCGCGGCCGGGGTAGAGGCGTACTTGGCCTTGCCGGCGGTATAGTCGGTGGCAAAGTTCGGATCGGCGGCGAGCACGTTGTAGAAATCGCCGAGCACGAACAGCTGGCTGGTCCAGGTCGCACCGAAGGTCTGGATCACCGCGGTCTTGCCGGCCGCCTTGATCTTTTCATTGTTGGCCATGAACTCGGCCCAGGACTTCGGCGGGGTCAGCCCGAGTTCCTTGTAGATCGGGATGTTGTAGAGGATGCCGCCGCCCATGGCGGTGCCGATCGGCGCGCCGTAGACCTTGCCGTCCGTACCGGTGACGACGGTCTTGAAGCTATCGATGACATTGGCCTGGAACGGCTCGGCGGTCAGGTCGACGAGGTTCTGTGTCGGGTTGATCGCCTGGAACAGCGAGCCCGAATTGTAGAGGAACACGTCGGCCATCTCGCCGGTGGCGAGGCGGGTCTTGATCAGGTTGTCGCCATCGGCGCCGCCCGGGCGGCTTTCGGTTTCGATGTCGATGTTCGGGTGCTTGGCTTCGAAGGCCGCAGCCAGGGCCTCGGACATGGCGACCGTCGAGGGCGCATTGTCGAACAGGAAGGTCAGCTTGACCTTGTCCTGGGCCATGGCGGTGCCAGCCAGGATCGCGAGAGCGCCGGTGGTGGCCAGCGCCGCACGCGTCAGTTTGCGCATCAGCATTGATAGTTCCTCCCTTGTGGCCGCCACGGGTCCTCCGGCGGCCTGTTGCAAATTACTCGTCCCTCCGGCTCCTCTTGCCGTCAGGGCTTGCTGATCCGGAACGTCACCTTGTGCTTTCCGGGCGCCAGCAGGCTGCGCGCTTTTCCATCCGTGCCACGCTCGCTGACGGCGATGCCGTCGACGCTGGCGTCGGTGTAGCCGGCGGCGAGGACGAGCGTGCCGCTCGCGCCCTCGGGCACCGTGATGTTGTAGGTCACCTTGTCGCCATCGACCTTCCAGCCTGCCTCGATCCGGCCGGCGGCGGAGTCATGGTTGGCCGCAACCGGCGAAAGGGCCGGGACGATCGTGGGCTCGAAGAAGATGTGCTTGAAGCCGGGCAAAGCCGGGTCGGGGCGGAAGCCCGCAACGCCCTCGAGCAGCCACTGGCAGACGGCGCCATAGGCGTAGTGGTTGTAGCTGTTCATCTGCGGATCGAACGCCACGCCGTCCTCGTTGAGGGCGTTCCAGCGCTCCCAGATCGTGGTGGCGCCCATCTTCACCTGGAACAGCCAGCCGGGCAGGCCCTCCTGGAGGAAGACCGAGGCCGCGAGATCGGCTTCGCCAATCTTAACCAGGGCCGGTAGCAGTGCCGGTGTGCCGATGAAGCCAGTGCCGATCCGCCCCTGGGCGCGGGCGACGGTTTCCTTGAAGTAGCCCTTGGCGGCGGCGTAGTGCTCGGCCGGGATCAGGTCCCAGAGGAAGCCCAGCGCGTAGGAGGTCTGGTCGTTGTAGCCGATACGGCCGGCGGCGGTCATGAACTCGCGCTGGAAGGCCTTCTTCACCTCTGCGGCGCGCTCATTGAGCCGCTTGGCCTGCGCCTGGTCGCCGATCGCCTCGGCGGCTTTGGCGGTGAGGTACGACGAGATGTAAAGGTAGATCGTGGCGGCCGCATCGTCGCCAATGGTCGGATAGGGCTTGGCGAAATCGCCCTGCGGCTGCAGCCAGTCACCGAAGGTGAAGCCGCGTCCGCCCCAGCCCGACGGCGGGCGGACGATCGGACCATCGCTGATCGACCAGACGAAGTCGTTCCACTTGATCATGGCCGGCAGCGCTTCCTCGAGGATGCCGCGATCGCCGTAGTGGGTGTAGAGCGTCCACGGGATGACGCATATCGCATCGCCCCAGCCGGTCGAGCCGTAAAAGCCCGGGATCTCGTCCTCATGGTTGCGCGTCGGGTCGGGCACCACGTGGGGGATGGCGCCATCGGGCCGCTGGTCGGCAATGAGGTCGCGCACATACTTGGTCAGCATGCCGTGGCTCTCATGCAGATAGCAGGCGGTGGGCGCGAAGACCTGTGCGTCGCCCGTCCAGCCCAGGCGCTCGTCGCGCTGCGGGCAATCGGTCGGCACCTCGATGAAGTTGGAGCGCTGCGACCAGACGGTGTTCTCGACCAGCCGGTTGACCAGCGCATTGGCCGAGCTGAAGTTCGCCGTGCGGGTGACCGCCGAGCTGATCGGGATCATCTCGATCCTGGTGATCGTCGCCTTGCCCTCGATGGCGACGCGCGCAAAGCGGAAGCCGAAGAAGGTGAAGGTCGGACGGTAGCTTTCCGGCGCGCCGCCCTTGAGCACGTATTCGACGCGGGCTTCGGCCGACCGCATGCTCTCGCGGTCGAAATTGCCGAGGTGGTTGACGATCTCGGCGTGCTCGATGGTGACTTTGGCGCCGGCTTCGCCCTCGACGGTGAAGGCGACATAGCCGCCGGCGTTCTGGCCGAAATCGTAGACCGTGCGGCCCTCTGCATCGGCGAAGGACTTGACCACGGGCAGGGCGGGTAGTTCGTGCACGCCGCCGGTTTCGGCCGGCAGCAGTGTCGACTTGTCGAAGTCGCCAAGCACGGTGGCGCCACCGCTCACCGGCGCGTTCTCGGCGCGGGCGTCGTAGTTCTCGCCGTAATAGATGCCGGATTTCTGCACCGGCGCGAGGCCGCTCTGCCAGGTGGCGTCGGTGCCGACGATGAGCTCGCCATTGGCGCCGCGCAGCTCGGCAATGGCGCCGATCTTGTCGCCCCAGGTGTTCAGGATCTGGTTGCGCGGCCACATCATCCGCGAGCGGTACCAGCCGTCACCCAGCCAGATGTCGATGGTGTTGTCGCCATCCTTGAGCAGGGCGCTGACATCATAGGTCTGGAAGCTCAGGCGGTCCCAGTAGCTGGTCCAGCCGGGTGTCAGCAGATCCTCGCCGACGCGCTTGCCGTTGATGAACGCACGATAGAGGCCGAGAGCACTGATCCGTAGTGTCCCGGCCCCACCGCGGGAGGAGAGGTTGAAGGTCTTGCGGAGGAAGGACGACTGCGTGCCGACGCCCTGATCGACGCTGGGGTGGATCATTTCAGCGACCCAGGCGCCATGGCCGGATACGGCTTCACCTGCCCGGATGAGCATCGTCTCGTTCACTTTTGCATCCTCCAAGGGACCTGTTGCGGTCCGTCCGGCGCCTTTGGCTGCCGATCAACGTGTGACGTTCTACGTATACCGTTCTACACGATCAGTTCAAGCAGGATTCGCGCATGAACCGCCAAATTGGCGCATGAACCGCCAAATGCCCTCAAGAACCGCCAAAATCGCTCACGTTGTGTTGTGGAAAGCGGGTTGCTAGAAGGAGGGCGGTTCGGGGGGAACTGTGGCGCCAATCACCAAGACCGGCCGGGTTACCATCAAGACGGTTGCTGCCGACGCAGGGGTGTCGGTGGCGGCGGTCTCGAAGGTGCTGCGCGATGCCTATGGCGTCAGCGACGCGCTTCGCGCCAAGGTTCAGGCCTCTATGGAGAAGCTGAACTACCGGCCGCATGCCGGGGCGCGGGCGATGCGCGGGCGCACCTACACGCTTGGCGTGCTGCTGCCGGATATGCGCAACCCGTTCTTCGCCGACATCCTCGCCGGGGTGAACGACGCGCTCGAGCGCACGCAGTATCAGACCATGCTGGGCGTGAGCCGATCGGCTGAGCCGATCGAGATGTCGCTCATCGACTCGATGATCGACCGGCAGATGGACGGGCTGATCATGATCGGACCGCGCATGCCGCCCGAGACGGCCGAGTCCGTTTCCGCGCGGATCCCTACGGCGATCGTCGGCTATCACGTCCCGCAGATCGCCACGCTGGATACGGCCAACAACGACGACATCGCCGGCGCTGGTCTCGTGGTGCGCCATCTCGCCGCCAACGGCTATCGCCGCATCACCATGGTGACACTCGCAGTCCCCGCCAAGAACGTGGTGGTGACCGTGCAGCGCGAGCGCGGCTATCGCGAGGCGATGAAGGAGTGCGGGCTGAGCCAGTACATCAACATCGTGCCGGCCGACCAGTCGGCGCGCGAGACGCAGACGGCCGTCCGTCACCTGCTCGAGGCCCGGCATCGGCCCGAGGCGCTGTTCTGCTGGACCGACATGGTGGCGCTGCATGCGCTCAGCGTCGCCAAGGATCTCGGTCTCGCGGTGCCGGGCGATCTCGCCATCGTCGGCTACGACAACACGATCTACTGTGACCTCGCGCAGAACAGCCTGACCAGCGTCGATCAATCCGGCCAGGTGCTGGGGCTCCAGGCGGCCCGCTTGTTGATCGAGCGGATCGATGGCCGGCTGCAGGGCGAGCACTTCGTCGTCACGCCACGGCTGGTGGTGCGAGGGAGTTCGCGCCCCCGTCCTTCGTAGTGCTTTCCGCCGAGCCGATTTTCACCCACCATCACAATTCAACCCAATCAAGATTGTCGCCATGCCCTTTTTCGACCTGCCGCAAGCCCAGCTCGACAGCTACCGTTCTAGCGCCGTCGCTCCCGCCGATTTCGACAGCTTTTGGGCGACAACGCTCGCCGAGTCATGCGCCAAGCCGCTCGAGGCGGTGTTCGAGGCCGTCGACACGGGCCTGAGGCTGTTCGACGTGTTCGACGTGACCTTTTCCGGCTTCGGCGGCGACAAGGTGCGCGGTTGGTACATCAAGCCGGTGGGCGTTGCGCCGCGCGGCACGGTCGTGAAGTTCATCGGTTATGGCGGCGGTCGCGGTTTGCCGCAGGAGCATCTGCTGTGGCCGGCGACGGGTCGCGCCGTGCTGGTGATGGATACGCGCGGGCAGGGGAGCAGCTGGTCGCGCGGCGATACGCCGGATCCGGCCGGCTCGTTCCCGGCGCATCCCGGTTTCATGACCCGCGGTCTCAATGACCCGAAGGACTACTACTACCGCCGCGTCTATACCGACGGCGTGCGGGCGGTGGAGGCGGCGTTGGGCCGAGCTGAAACCGATCCGGCCAAGCTCGCGGTGGTCGGCGGCAGCCAGGGCGGCGGCATTTCGATCGCCGTGGCCGGGCTCGAGCCGCGGGTGAAGGCGGCGATGCCGGACGTGCCGTTCCTCTGCGACTTTCCGCGTGCGGTGGGGCTCACGAGCCGCGACCCTTATGGCGAGATCGTGCGCTTCCTCGCGACGCATCGCGAGAAGGCGGCGGCGGCCTATAAGACCATCAACTACTTCGATGGCGTGCATTTCTCGGCGCGCTCCAAGGCAGCGGCGCTGTTCTCGGTGGCATTGATGGACGACGTCTGCCCGCCCTCGACCGTCTACGGCGCCTACAATGCCTGGGCCGGCCCCAAGACCATCGAGAGCTACACGTTCAACAACCACGAGGGTGGCGGCACCTGGCAGGAGCGGCGGCAGGTCGCCTGGCTCGACGAGACCCTGCCGTGACCGCACTGACGCTCGACTACGCCGACCGCGACGGGGTTGCTGCCCGTCGCCGGTGGGCGGTGTCGCGCGTACTGATCTACGTCGTGCTGACGCTGTTCGCGCTCGTCTACGCGGTGCCTGCGCTGCTGGTGTTCTTCAACTCGTTCCGCGACGGGGAGGAGGTCTTTCGCAACGGCGTCATCGCCGTGCCGGAGAGCTTCTCGTTCGACAACTACCTGCGCGCCTGGAACGACGCCTGCGTCAGCGGCATGTGCCGGGGGCTGGGGCCGAACTTTCTCAACTCGCTGATCATCACCGTGCCGGCGACTATCGCCACGGCGATCATCGGGGCGCTCAACGGCTATGTGCTGAGCAAGTGGAAGTTTCGGGGCTCGGAGTTCGTCTTCGTGATGATCTTCCTCGGCATCTTCCTGCCGAGCCAGATCGCGCTGCTGCCCTGGGCCTGGATCATCGGGCAGCTCGGGCTGCAGAACAACGTGCTCGGCTTGTTGCTGATCCACACCGTGATGGGCATCTCGTTCGCGACGTTGTTCTTCCGCAACTTCTACGCCGGCGTGCCCAATGAGATCGTCAAGGCGGCGCAGGTGGATGGCGCCGGATTCTGGCGCATCTTCATCCGCGTGATGTTGCCGCTGTCGGGCCCGATCATCGCGGTGACGGTGATCTGGCAGTTCACCTCGATCTGGAACGAATACCTCTACGGCATGGTGTTCACCTCGGGCGACCAGCAGCCGATCACCGTGGCGATCATGGGCGTGCGCGCCGGCGGCTCCGCGGCGACGGTGATGATG
Source organism: Devosia sp. P3_B2 (assembly GCF_056402875.1). Classification (NCBI taxonomy): domain Bacteria; kingdom Pseudomonadati; phylum Pseudomonadota; class Alphaproteobacteria; order Hyphomicrobiales; family Devosiaceae; genus Devosia; species Devosia sp. P3_B2. The sequence goes on from NZ_JBFUGO010000014.1 coordinate 36,833, forward strand.
GCGATCGTGCCGCCGCTGCTGGTGTATCTGATCGGCGGCAAGTATTTTGTGCGCGGACTCACCCAAGGGGCTCTGAAGTAAGCATGACGGCGAAGAACTACGTGATCGACGAGATGATCTCGGCCAAGGCGATCGCGGCGCGGGTGGAGGCACTCGCCAAGGAAATCTCGGAGTTTTACGCGGGCACCGAGAAGCTGGTGGTGGTGGGGCTGCTGCGCGGCTCGTTCGTGTTCATCGCCGACCTGGTGCGCGAACTCGACCTGCCGGTGGAGGTCGATTTCCTCGAGGTGTCGAGCTACGGCAATTCCACCGAATCCAGCCGCGAAGTCCGGATCCTCAAGGACCTGCGCGGCGAGATCGAGGGGCGCGACGTGCTGCTGGTCGAGGACATCGTCGACACCGGCTACACGCTGAAGCACGTGCTCGAAATTCTCGGCACGCGCCACCCCAAGCGCATCGAGGTCTGCGCGCTGCTCGACAAGCCGTCGCGGCGCGAGACCAGCGTGAAGGCGCGCTGGATCGGCTTCGAGATCCCCGACAAGTTCGTCGTCGGTTACGGGATCGACTACGCCCAGCGCAACCGCAACCTGCCCCACATCGGGGCGGTGCGTTTCACCGCCTGACCGGGCCGACGCGCAATCATCTGCTGACGCGGCCTGTCCGATTGGCCGAGGACCGGTCCGGGTCGTCCCCGGACCGGCAGAATGGGGCCCTACCGGCGCCGGTAGCGCTCTCCATTGCTGGCGCGGCAATAACGAGGCCCGCAGCCCAGCCGACAGGTGGTCATCGGGCAGTTGATGGTTGTGCCGGTGTGTGCCTGCACAACGCTGATGGACGGGTCACTGGTGACCGCATCGACCATTTTGACTGTCGGGATTGCGAGAGCATTGCGCGGCTACTATCGAGATCGAAGGCGAGACAGGCGTTTGGCTTCTTAACTGCGCGGAGACTCTGCTAGTATCGGTGCGGGGCTCTCGGAGGTTCCGGGAGCTTTTCCGCAACCAGTGGAGAAGCACGATGGCCGAGACGCAGTCTTCCGTACCTTCCGATCTTCCTCCCGGCCTGCGCCGCATGCTCGGCGACAGCTGGTGGCTGCTCCTGCTGCGCGGCATCGCCGCGATCGCCTTCGGCGTGCTGGCGATCTTTTGGCCCGCCATCACGCTGATCTCGCTCACCCTGCTATGGGGCGCCTACACCCTGGTCGACGGCGTCTTTGCGCTGTGGGCGGCGATCTCGGGCCGGACGGTCGGTGGGATGGGCGCGCGCTGGTGGCTCGCCATCAGCGGGGTGGTGAGCGTTCTCGCCGGCCTCGCGGCGTTCTTCTGGCCGGGCATGACGACATTCGTGCTGCTGTTGTTCATCGGCATCTGGGCAGTGATCATCGGCGTGTTGACGATCTGGGGCGCCATTCAGGCGCGCAAGGAGATCGAGGGCGAGTGGGTGCTGGGGCTGTTCGGCCTGCTCACAATCGTGTTTGGCCTGCTGCTGCTGTTCCAGCCGGGCGCCGGCGCGTTGTCGCTGATCTGGATGATCGCCGGCTATTCGATCTTCGGCGGCGTGCTGCTGATCATGCTGGCGTTCCGGGCGCGGACGTTCAAGCAGGCGGCCTAGCGCCGACTGCCCGTCGCTAGAACCGTCCCGTCATGCTGGCACGGATCGATGCCGCCGCAAGGCCGGTGGTGTCGATCCCATAGTCGGCCAGCGCCCGCAGCGACCAATCCGGCCCCGCCAGCGTCACGCCACCGGTGAGCCCGGCAAAGGTGTTGTCGATCGCAAGCACAGAGCCCGTGCCGCCCAGGCCGGCGCGGACGCCGATGGATGGGGTCAGGTCGAGATCGTTGCTGAATGCAAAGGTTCGCGCCAGCGTGAGACCGCCGCCGAGTTCCAGCGTCGACGTCGAGAAGCCGTCGACGTTCACGACGTCTCCCGATGGGTTGGTCACGGTGTAGTCGCCGACATCCTCGTTGGTGAAGTACAGCCTGGCGCTGGGCCGGATGGTGAACGCGTCGGCGCTCCACTCGCCCTCGACCTCCACCTTGGTGATGAAGCGGTCAGTCTCGAAGGTGCCGGTGAAGGTCTGGCCGAACAGCGTGGCGTTCGCGTCGTTCCACGAGTGGCCGAAGAATACGCTGGCATCGAGGGTGACGTTATCGAGGATCTCCAGCGACACATAGGGGCCGATAAGGGCGCCGGTGCCGGTGATGCCGCCGATGTCGGTCACGTCGCGCATGTTGTCGAGATAGAGCGCGACGCCGGCGAGGAACCGATCGTTCACCAGGTAGTCGGCGCCCGCGCCCACCACACTGAGCCTGCCGTCGGCGTTGTCGCGCGTGTGGAAAGTGAGCGAGCCGTCGATCCAGAAGCTGAACGGAGCGGCGGTGTCCTCGGCCAGCAGGGCCGCGCCGGGGCCGAGGTCCCAGGCGTTGCCGGTACGGGCAGAGAAGTTGAGCACGGCATCGCCGTTTGCCTCGGATAGCGAGACGTTGGGGCCGCCGCCTCGGCGATCGCCGAGGCTGGGGGTGTCAATGGCGTTGCCGATGAGCTTCTGCCGGGTTTCGACGAAGCCGCGCGTCATCTCCTCGAAGGCTTGGGACACGGTGTCGGTGACCGCCGTCGTCGCAGAGCTTGAGTTGTTCGTCGTGTTGATATCGCGGTCGCTGCTGGCGATGCTTGCGACGTTGGTGATCGAGCCGTCCAGCACGGCCGTTGCGCCGATAGTGAAGGTTGCGGGGGTCGCAGGCGCGAATTCGCTGCGGCTGCAGGTAATGGTGCCGCCGCTGTCGACCGCCGGGGTGGCGCAGCTCCAGCCTGAGGGAAAGGCGATGCTCATGAACCTCAGGCCGGCGGGCAGCGCGTCTGTCATCACGGTATTGGTGGCAAAGCTCGGACCGGAGTTGTTCACCGTGACGGTATAGCTGAGCACTTCGAACCGCTCGGCGCTGGCGGGGCCGGTCTTGCTGATGCTGAGATCGGCTTCGCCCTCGACGGTCGTACCGACGGTCGAGCTGTCGTTCTCGCTGTTGATGTCATTGCTGGTCGTGCTGACCGAGGCGAAGTTCTGGATGAACGTGCCTTCCGGTGTGCCGTCCGGCACATGCGTCGTCAGCGTGAAGGCGGCGGAGCTGGCAGCAGGGTTCGTGGCGGAACAGCTGACAGTGCCGTTGCTGCCCACGGCCGGCGTCGAGCAGTTCCAATCGGATGGGGCCGCGAGCGATACAAAGGTCAGTGGGGCTGGCAGGGCGTCGGTCAGAGTGATCGTCGCGGGGCTGCCGCTGGCGGTGACGGTCAAGGTGTAGACGAGGTCGGTATCGTCCGTGACGTTCCCTGCCGCCAGCTTCTGTACGCCGACATCGACCCAGGGTGCCGGAATCTGTGCCGTCGCGGTGTAGCTGTTGTTCTCTTCGCTGGGATCGTCGGGGGATGAAACGGTCGCGATGTTGGTGAAGAACGCCCCGGGCGGAGTACCCGCGTCGATATGGGCGGTGATCGTGAAGACCTGGGACCCTGCCGCCACCGACAGCGGGTTGATCTTGCAGACGACGGTTCCATTAGTGCCAACGGCGGGCAGGGGATCAAATGCGGTGTTGCAGTCCCAACCAGACGGCGCGGCGACCGCTTGGAACGTCGTGCCCGGCGGCAACGGATCTGACATCACCACGTTCGAGGCGTCGTCGGCGCCAGGGTTACCCGCGTCCCCCACGTTAGTGACGGTGATGGTGTAGGTGATGTCGGTGTCGGCCGCTGGAGTCTCGTTACTCACGGTGTTGGTGAGCATCAAGTCGGGATAGAGCTGCGCCTGTGCAGCACCTACCGCCATCGTCGACACCAGCGCGAGGATGCAAATCCTCAGCGCTGCGAACCCAATCGCAGACCACCACGCACGCATAGACGATAGCCCCACCGCCGCAATATTTGCCTCAGCAACGTCGCGAAGCTGGGGGCTGCTGTAAATCGCCTTGATGGAGGGAAAGCACGGGATTCGTGCTTTCCCAATGGGTTGCGGCGTCCGCGCCACACCGAGCCGGATAAGGTTACGGCCTTAGCGGGCCCTGGCCGGCGCCGGTCGCGGCGATGGTTTTGGCGATGGCGTCGAGGTCGGCTGCGTCGAGCTCGATGCTCGCGGCGTCGATCCAGCCGTCGACCTGGGCGGGTGAGCGGGCGCCGACGATCGTGGCGGTGAGGCCCGGCCAGGCGAGGGCCCAGGTGAGGGCGATGGTGGAAATCGACGTGCCGTGCTTGTCGGCAACAGGCTTCAGGCCCGCCGCGAGGGCGAGGTTGCGGTCGAGACGGTCGCCGGTGAACTCGGGGTTGGTCTTGCGCCAGTCGTTGTCGGCGAGGGTCGCGGCGCGTTCCCTAGTGAAGCTGCCGGTGAGCAGGCCTGCCTGCATCGGGCTGTAGCAGATGACGCCGGTGCCGTGCGCCGCGCACCAGGGGAGGACTTCCTCGGCCGTTTCGCGCTTGATCATCGAGAAGGGTGGCTGCAGCGTTTCGACATGGCCCATCGCTTCGGCTCGGGAGAGCTGCTCGGCATTGTGGTTCGAGAGGCCGATGTGCTTGACCTTGCCCTCGGATTTCAGCTCCAGCATCGTCGCCCAATAGTCCTCGAGCGGCACGTCATCGGCCGGCCAGTGCACCTGGTAGAGGTCAATCGCCTCGACCTGCAGGCGACGGAGCGAGTTCTCGAGTTCGTTGCGCAGACTTTCGCGATTGGCGAGGCGGCGCGGGTTCTGCCCGTTGGCGTCGCGGATCACGCCGCCCTTGGTGAAGACATAAGGGCGCCGGTCGGCGGGCAGGGCCTTCAGCGTCTGGCCGATCACCTCTTCGGAATGACCGACGCCGTAGGCTGCGGCGGTGTCGATCCAGTTGATGCCGAGATCGATGGCGTGGCGGATGGCGGCGTCGGAATCAGCGTCGTCCTGTGGGCCCCACATATTGCCGCCCATGGCCCAGGCGCCGACGCCGAGGCGGGTGATCTCCATGCCGGTTTTGCCGAAGGCCCGGGTTGGCAGCGACGTCTTCATGCTCATCCTCCAAATGTTCTGAACTGCCATACCAGCATCCCATGTCAGATCGGACAACCCAGCCTTGCGGCTTATGGCGGCGCCGGCGATCGTGGCGTTCAGGGGCGCCGGGAGGTAGGACGGCCGCAGCCGACTGTCCCGCCGCCGTCAAGCCGTACTTCTCCTCTTGCGCCGAACCGTAACGTACGGTACGGTTCGTGACATGGAGAATGAGCGGTCGGTTCGCGGGATGCGGACCTGAACCGCGAGGCCTTGGGTGTCGTCGTGGCGGTTGTGGTTGCCAACAGCGAAGAGGTGTTCACGCCGCGTCAGCAGCAAGTGCTGACGGCGGCGCTCGATCTGCTCGTCGAGCAGGGCGACCGGCTGACCATGACCTCGGTGGCGCGCCGCGCCTCGTGCTCGAAGGAAACGCTCTACAAGTGGTTCGGCGACCGTGACGGGCTGCTGACCGCAACGGTGCAGTGGCAGGCGGCCAAGGTGAAGGCGCCGCAGGTCGATCGTTGGCGGCTCGACGCCGCGTCGCTGCGCCAGAGCATCGAACAGTTTGCTCGGGACCTCCTGGGCACCATAGTCGGCGAGGTCTCGGTGACCCTGAACCGGCTTGCCATCGGCCATGCCGGTGCTGAGAAGCACGGGCTCGGCGCGATCGTGCTCGAGAACGGGCCGCTCGCTATCCGCAAACGGTTGAAGCCGGTGCTGGAAGCCGGACGGGAGGCGCGGCTGCTGCGCTTCGAGAGTTCGGAGGAGGCTTATCGCAGCTTCTTCGGGCTCGTCGTGCGCGACGCGCAGATCCGGCTGCTGCTTGGCGAAACCTTTGCCACCTCCGAAGCCGAGATCGCGCGGGACGCGGCTCGGGCGACGGAACAGTTTCTTGCCATCTACGCGGTCCACCACCAGCCCGCGTGATTTTTCAAATCGGCCGTGACGGCCCAACGCACAAAAGGGAGATTTCCATGCGCGTCTATTATGATCGTGATGCCGATCTGAACATCATCAAGTCCAAGAAGGTCGCAATCGTCGGCTACGGCTCGCAGGGCCATGCGCACACGCTGAACCTGCGCGACTCGGGCGTGAAGGATGTCGTCGTGGCGCTCCGCCCGAACTCCCCGTCGGCCAAGAAGGCCGAGGGCGAGGGCCTGAAGGTCATGTCGGTCGCCGACGCTGCGAAGTGGGCCGACGTCATCATGATGCTGACCCCGGACGAGCTGCAGGCCGACATCTACAAGAAGGACATCGAGCCCAACATCCGCGACGGCGCCGCGATCGCCTTCGCGCACGGCCTCAACGTGCACTTCAACCTGATCGAGCCCAAGGCCACCGTCGACGTGATCATGATCGCGCCGAAGGGCCCGGGCCACACCGTGCGCGGCGAATACCAGAAGGGTGGCGGCGTGCCGTGCCTGATCGCGGTGCACCAGGACGCGTCGGGCAATGCCCATGACATCGCGCTGGCCTATGCCTCGGGCGTCGGCGGCGGCCGTTCGGGCGTCATCGAGACCAACTTCCGCGAGGAATGCGAGACCGACCTGTTCGGTGAGCAGGTCGTGCTCTGCGGCGGCCTGGTCGAGCTGATCCGCGCCGGCTTCGAGACGCTGGTGGAAGCCGGCTACGCTCCGGAAATGGCTTACTTCGAGTGCCTGCACGAAGTGAAGCTGATCGTCGACCTGATCTACCAGGGCGGCATCGCCAACATGAACTACTCGATCTCGAACACCGCCGAGTGGGGCGAGTACGTGTCGGGCCCGCGCATCATCACCTCGGAGACCAAGGCCGAGATGAAGCGCGTGCTGCACGACATCCAGTCGGGCAAGTTCACCTCCGAGTGGATGCAGGAATACAAGGGCGGCTCCTCGCGCTTCAAGGCCACCCGTCGCCTTGCCGACGAGCACCCGATCGAGGTGGTCGGCGAAAAGCTCCGCGGCATGATGCCGTGGATCAAGGCCGGCGCCCTCGTCGACAAGGCCAAGAACTGAGCGGGGCCTTGCTCCACGCCTGGTTTGATGCGCGCTGGCGCGCTGTGATCAAGGCCGGCGCGCTGGTGGACAAGGCGAAAAACTGAGGCCGCGCTGCATCAGTCGAACGTTCGAAGGGGCCCTCGGGCCCCTTCTGCTTTTGTGCGTTAGATAGACCTGCTACCGGTGGGCTTCTCCCGTATCCGACGTGGAGTTTGCCGTGCCCACGACGACCCGCAAACGGTTCGCATTGGTGCTGATCAAGCCGTCGCACTACGACGACGACGGCTACGTGATCCAGTGGTGGCGCTCGCCCATTCCGTCCAATTCACTCGCCGCCATGTACGGCCTGGTGCAGGACAGCATCAGCCGGCAGGTGCTCGGGCCGGATGTCGACTGGGACGTCGAGCCGATGGACGAAACCAACAGCCGCGTGCACATCAAGGACATCGCGGCCCGCATCAAGGCAGCCGATGCCGGCATGGTGATGCTGGTGGGCGTGCAATCGAACCAGTTTCCGCGCGCCCTCGACATCGCTCGGCCATTGCGCGCTCTCGGCATTCCGGTCGGGATTGGCGGCTTTCACGTGTCCGGCACGATCAGCATGCTGGCGGGCGACGATGACGGGCTGCGCGAGGCGCAGGCCATGGGCATCTCGCTCTATGCCGGCGAGGCCGAGGGGCGGCTCGACGAGGTGCTGGTCGACGCCTGGGCCGGCACGTTGAAGCCTGTCTACAACTTCATGAACGATCTGCCGGGCATCGAGCAGGCGCCGACCCCGTTCATGCCGGCCGGCCACGTGCAGCGCACCGCAACGCAGATCACCAGTTTCGACGCCGGCCGCGGCTGCCCCTATCAATGCTCGTTCTGCACCATCATCAACGTGCAGGGGCGCAAGTCGCGGCGGCGCTCGCCGGACGACGTCGAGCGCATCATCCGCGACAACCACGCCCAGGGGATCCACGCCTACTTCATCACCGACGACAACTTCGCCCGCAACAAGGACTGGGAGCCGATCCTCGACCGGCTGATCCACCTGCGCGAGGTGGAGAAGATCCCGATGAAGTTCGTCATCCAGGTCGATACGCTCTGCCACAAGCTCGATGGCTTCGTCGAAAAGTGCGCCCGCGCCGGAGTGAAGCGGGTGTTCATCGGGCTCGAGAACATCAACCCGGCCAACCTTGCCGGAGCCAAGAAGAAGCAGAACAAGATCACCGAGTACCGCAAGATGCTGCTGGCCTGGCGGGGGAAGCGCATCATCACCTATGCCGGCTACATCCTCGGCTTCCCCGGCGATACGGTCGACTCGATCATGCACGACATCGACGTGATCAAGCGCGAGCTGCCGGTCGATATGCTGGAGTTCTTCTACCTGACGCCGCTGCCGGGGTCGGAGGATCACCAGAAGCTCCATCGCGCCGCCGTGCCGATGGACAAGGACCTCAACAAATACGACCTCAACCACGCGACCACCGCGCATGGGCACATGAGCAAGGCCGATTGGGAGCGGTGCTACGCCATGGCGTGGGATCGCTACTACACGACCGAGCACGTGACGACGATGATGCGCCGCGCCGCCGCGAGCGGCATCTCGGCGCCCAACATCCTGTTCCTCTCCACCTGGTTCATGGGTTCGATCAAGATCGAGAAGGTGCATCCGCTCGAGGGCGGTGCGCTCCGGCTGAAGCACCGGCTGTCGCGCCGGCCAGAACGTGGCATCGAGTCAGCGTTGGTGTTCTACCCTCGATACTGGGCGGAAACGGCGGCGAAGCTGGCACGCTGGGGCCTGCTCTACGCGCGCTACGGGCGGCACTGGCTGAAGATCAAGAACGATCTCAACCGCAAGGCCTATACCGACCTGGCGATGACGCCGGTCTCGGAGCATGACGACGAACTCGAGATGTTCCAGTCGGAAGATGCGCTCGCCTATATCAGCCAGGAGAAGCGGCTCGAGCGCGCGCGGCACGGCGGCCTGGGAACCCCGGCCGAGTAGCACGGGCGCGGCTAGGCCTTGTTGCCGTCCTTGCCGATCCGCTCCTTGGTCAGCACCTCCAGCAGGCCAACGAGCCGGGTGATGTCTTCCTGGCGCAGCAGATCGATCTTTTCGTGCAAGGCTTCGATGTCGAGTTCGGCGCGCAGGTTCACGTCGTAGTCGAGCTGTGCCTTCTGGCGGTCGATGGTGGATTGCCGATTCTGCGCCATCATCAGGATCGGAGCCGTGAAGGCGGCCTGGAACGACAGGACGAGATTGAGCAGGATAAACGGATAGGGGTCCCAGTGCTGCATCCAGGCGACGACGTTCAGCACGATCCAGGACGCCAGCAGCACCGACTGGACGACGATGAAGCGCCACGAGCCGACGACAGCGGCGATGCGATCGGCGAGGTACTCGCCGTAGGTGCGCGGCAGGGCGATCGGCTGCTGGTGCCTGAGGCTGAAGCGCCGGGCGGCCTGGTGGGCCGCAGCATTGGGTTGTGAGTCGCTCATCTGTCGCCTCCGGGCACATCCGCGTGGCGCAGTTCTAGCAGTTGTCGGCCCTTGAAACACGAAGGGCCCCGATCATCTCGGAGCCCTCCTATTTTGCTATGTCGGATACCCAGTGGCTATTCATGGCCGCGGGTCGGGGATGCGTGGTGCCGACCGGAACGCATGACCGCAAGGTCGGTGCGAGTGAGGCCGATATCGCGCAACAGGTGGTCGTCGAACTTCATCAGGTCGGTGAGGACCCGCTTCCGCTGCGAGCGGCGGAACATGGACGTCAGGCTGAAAGCCATTTGATCATCTCGTCAGTTTGGATGGTGCCGGGATCGGCGGGGGGCTTATGCCCATAAGGCGATGAACGCCTGATGAACTGCTGGCGGCTTAGCGGGCCTTGCGGCGGAACCAGCTATTCTGCTTGTTGAGCTCGGCGCGGGTGACGCCGATATCGGCAAGCAGGCGGTCTTCGATCTGCTGGTTGGGCGTGCGGGCACGCAGGTGGTCCGCGAGGAGTAGAAGTTCGGGGATCATTGGTCGATTTCCGTGTTTGTGAACCGGTTCATTCCGGCAATGGGCGCTGAATGAGCTACGCCGGTTGAACCGGTTCTGAACGATGCCTTCAGGGAGGATTGGATGAGCGAGATCGAGCTGCCGGCGTTTCCGGTCGAGGGCGGATGCCAGTGCGGGGCGGTGCGCTACCGGATCACCGGAGCTCCGCTGGCGGTCTACAACTGCCACTGCCGGGATTGCCAACGTTCGAGCGGGGCGACCCACTCGATGTCGATGCCGATCAAGCGGGAGCTGCTGGAGCATCTGAGCGGCGAGCTGGTTGCCTATGACAAGGCGGCCGACAGCGGCCGCACGGTGCGGATGCTCGGCTGTGCCAGCTGTGGCACCAAGCTGTGGAACGAACCGCTGGCCTCACCGGCGATGTTCGTGGTGAAACCCGGGACGCTGGACGATCCGAGCTGGGCGGTGCCGATCGGCAATATCTGGACCGACAGCCGGCTGCCCTGGGCTGTGATCGATCGGACGCAGGTCAACTTCCCCGGCCAACCGCCAGACCGTCAGCCGCTCTATGACGCTTGGAGTGCGGCGACGGCCTGACCGGCAAATCGCAATTTGCCGGAAGGATTCGCGGCGTCGGCGGAGGGCGTGGCGCCGGTTTCCCATGCTACGAGGGCGGCCGGAGTCTGAGGAGGGTTCGATGAGTTTCGACAGCGATATCGCGCTGGTCGCCGAGCAGGAGAAGCGGCTGGTATTCAGCCGGTTCGACGAGGCGACGGCGCTGCAACTGGGCGAGGACATCCGCCGGCTGGCCGAGGCGGCAAAGGCGGCGCTGGTGATCGATATCCGGTTCTGGAACCGGCCGCTCTACTATTATGCGATGCCCGGCACCGGCCCGGACAATTTCGAGTGGGTGCGGCGGAAGAGCAATTGCGTCAAGCGCTTCAACCGCGCGTCCTACGCCATGACGCTGCGCCAGCAGCGCGATAAGCGGGGCTTCGCGCCGGACGACAATGTCGATCCGACCGAGATCGCGGCGCATGGCGGCTCGTTCCCGATCCGCATCGAAGGGGTGAGCGTGGTCGGCTCAATCACCGTGTCCGGGGTGCCCGGGCGGCACGACCATGGCTTCGTGGTCACAGCCGTCGCCAACCATCTGGGCATTGATCCGGCACCGCTGATGCTGCCGCACGAGGAGCCGAAGTCCGACTGAAGGCTTGCTTGCTGTCACATCTCCCGGCTGGCTATATCCCGCCGCACACGAGGAGAGCGGACGGCATGGCCACGGCAGACGATATCGCCAAGATCATCGAGCAGGAGCAGGGGCTCGAATTCACCCGGTTCGACGAGCACATCGCGTTCTCCATCGGCGCGCGGGTGCGCGAGCGGGCGGTGCGCGAGAAGCTGGGACTGGTGGTCGATGTGCGCACCTGGGACCGGCAGATGTTCTACGCGGCGATGCCGGGGACGACCGCCGACAATCCCAACTGGGTGCGCCGCAAGGTCAACACGGTGCAGCGGCTGCTCAAATCGAGCTATCGCGCGGCGCTGGAGCAGGCGCGCGAGGATCGGCTCTTTGCCCCGAATCGCGCGCTCGACGGCGCCGACTTCGTGCTGGCGGGCGGGGGCTTCCCCATCCGCCTAAAGGGCTTTGGGCCGATCGGCTGCATCACCATTTCGGGGCTGCACGAGCGCGACGACCATCAGGTCGGAGTCGATGCGGTGGCCGACGAACTCGGGCTCGACAAGGCGGCGTTCGCGCTGGCCAAGATTTAGCGCTGGGGCGCGCTTGACAGTCCGGGCACGGCTGCCGCAACTGCTGCCGGTCGCGGAGCCCGGAAATGAAACTCAACTACCTGCTGCTGGACGTTTTCACCACCGAACGTCTCAAGGGAAACCCCCTTGCCGTCGTGCTCAAGGCGGATGGCTTGCTCGATGACCAGATGCAGGCCATCGCCGCCGAGTTCAACCTCTCCGAGACGGTGTTCATCCAGAAAGCGCAGTCCGAGCGGCATGCCGCGGCGGTGCGGATTTTCACGCCGTCGTCGGAACTGATCTTCGCCGGACATCCGACGGTCGGGGCAGCCGTGGTGCTGGGGCTGCAGAATCGCAGCACGGCGGTGCGGCTGGAGGAAAAGGTCGGGGTGATCACCTGCGTGATCGAGCGCATTGAGAAGGATATCGGGCTCGCCCGCTTCGCCCTGCCGCGGTTGCCCGAAGAAATCGGGAAAGCGCCGAGCGTGATGACCATTGCCACGACGCTGGGGCTCGAGCCCGAGGAGATCGGCTGCGGACCGTACGAGCCGGCGCTGTTTTCCGCAGGTGCGCCGTTCTACCTGCTGCCGGTGAAGGACGCCGAGGCGCTGAAGCGCATCCGCCTGGAGCGGCGCGGCTGGGACGAGATCTACCCCGTCGGTCGCGGCTCGATCTATGTCTTCACCCAGACGCCTGAAGAGCGGGACAACGATTTTGCAGCGCGCATGTTCGAACCCGGCATGAGCGGAGGCGAGGATCCGGCAACCGGTTCGGCTGCCGCGGCGCTGATCGGACTCCTGGTCCGTCACGCCGACAACGGGCAGCATGAGTTCCGCTTGCGGCAAGGCCACGAGATGGGGCGTCCGAGCCTGATCACGCTGCAGATGCGCAAGGAAAACGACCAGCTCACCCATGGCGGCATCGGCGGGCACGCAGTGATCGTGGGCGAGGGGACGCTCAACCTCGGCGACTAGCGAAAGGCGGTTTCGCCAACCCGACTGCTAGGGCCGCTTGTGCCACGGGCTGAGACTGCCCGGGCCTAGGCCGGTCGTGGGTTCGGCACCGACCCAGAACTCCTTGATGTAGGACGGCAGGCCGGCAGCATCGAGATAGGTGAGGGGGCTGAGCGCCAGCCCATCGCGGCGCCTCAGATCAACCGTCCAGAGACCGTCGTGCGGCGGCACGAAGCTGCCGCTTCCATCGAACGCCGACGGCAGGGCGTATGGACGATCGAGCCACAGCACGGCGCCGTGGCAGGCTGGGCCGACATGCACTTGGTAGGCAACGGCATCGCCCGGAGCGTATCGCGGCAGCGGATCGTAGGAATGGCGGGCAGTGCTGATGGTCAGCGTTGGCGGATCGTGCTCTGCGGCAGCGAGCCAGCGGCTTACCACCGCGTCGAACGCCGCGAGATAGCTTGATGTGGCTTGAGGCGTGAAAGGCTCGGTTCCGGTCCCGGCCGCGGCCGCGGGCAGGGTCGTGCAAGGCTGGTCGCAAAAAGCGGTGTCGTAGATTGCGGCGTCGAGCAGGCTGCGGGTCTCCGCGATCAGGTCCCGGTCGGCGGCTGCTGGAGCGTTGGCACCGGCGAGATAGTGCGCGGTCGTTTCGATCAGTGGGCGGAGTTCGACGCCGGCGCAATAGTTGCCGGCAGCAAGTGCTACGCCGATGCGGGCTGTCGCCTGCAGCATCAGCAGATCCATGCTGACCCCTTCGGCGCGCGATGGTGTCGCCGCCGAAATCACTGCTGCCAGGGCGACAAAGGCAAAGCCGAGAGACCGCACCATCGCATCCTCCCAAGGCGAGGGTGAGCCAGGGTCGTCCCGCACCGTGTCGGCAGCAAGGCGGACGCGCATAACCCTAGTCGACAAAAATCAACTGACAGACTTGCACTTTTGTCAGTCGTCATCCATTTGCACGGTCTCACCACAAGGAGACTGGTCATGGATCATCGCACATTGGGAACATCGGGCCCCGTCGTTTCCGCCCTCGGGTTGGGCGCCATGGGTATGTCGGGCGCTTATGGGCCGTCCGATCGCAGCGAGAGCATCGCGACGTTGCATGCGGCGCTCGAGGCCGGCGTCACGCTGATCGACACCGGCGATTTCTACGGCATGGGCCACAACGAGATGCTGATCGGCGAGGCGCTGAAGGGCCGCCGCGACGATGCCGTGCTCAGCGTCAAGTTCGGCGCGCAGCGCGGGCCGGATGGGCAGTGGTTCGGCTTCGATGGTCGGCCAGCGGCGGTGAAGACCGCGCTCGCTTACACACTCGAACGCCTCGGCGTTGACCACATCGACATCTACCGGCCGGCGCGGCTCGATCCGAACGTGCCGATCGAGGACACCGTCGGCGCCATCAAGGACCTGATCGCTGCCGGCTACGTCCGCCATCTCGGCCTGTCCGAGGTCGGGCCGGAGACCATCCGCCGTGCCAACGCAGTACACCCGGTGGCGGACTTGCAGATCGAGTATTCGCTGATTTCGCGTAGCGTCGAGCGGGCGATCCTGCCGGTTACGCGCGAGCTGGGCATCGGCATCACCGCCTACGGCGTGCTGTCGCGCGGCCTGATCAGCGGGCACTGGAGCAAGGACGGGCTCGTCGCCGGCGACTTCCGCGGCCACAGCCCACGCTTCAGCGGCGAGAATGTCGATCACAACCTGCAACTGGTTGAAAGGCTGCGCGAGATCGCGGCCGGCAAGGGCGTCAGCGTCGCTCAACTGGCGATCGCCTGGGTGCTGGCGCAGGGCAGGGACATCGTGCCGGTGATCGGGGCGCGCCGCCGCGATCGTCTCACTGAGGCACTCGGTGCGCTCGATGTGGTGTTGACGGGGGCCGATCTGTCGGCCATCGAAGAGGCTGTGCCGCCGAATGCCGCGCGCGGCGAGCGCTACATGCCGGCGCAGATGGCGATGCTCGACAGCGAGCGAACTGGAGCCTGATGAACGAGGTCTTGACCCGCGAACGGATCCTCGAGGCGGCGGAGCAGGTGTTCCGCCGCTTTGGCCCGCAGAAGACCACCGTGGTCGACGTCGCGCGGCTGCTCGGTGTGAGCCATGGCAGCGTATACCGGCATTTCCAGAGCAAGGCTGCGCTGCGCGACGCGGTGGTCGAGGGCTGGCTGAGGCGGACGTCCGATCGGCTCGAGCCAATCGCCTATTCCGACGTCCAGCCCAGCCTGCGCCTTCGGCAGTGGTTCGATGGATTGAGGGCCACCAAGCGTAAGTATGCATCGAGCGATCCCGAACTGTTCTCGATCGCCCGCGCGATCTTCAGCGAGGCGCCCATAGTGGTTTCCGGCCATGTTCAACTCCTCGTCGCCCAGATCGAGAAGATCGTCGCGGACGGTATTGCCGCCGGCGAGTTCCGCGAGGCCGACCCCAAATCGACCGCTCAGGCCATTTTCGACGCCATGGCGCGCTTCCACGATCCGGCACATGCCCTCGACTGGAACGATCCTGAGAACGACGCCGCTTTCGATCGCGTCTACGCCCTGGTAACCGCCGCTATCGCTGCCTAGCGGCGGTGGCGGGACGGCCTACCGCGTCGCTCAGGATGTGACTCCCAACGACTCTCGCACAAGTGTACGCTGACGTACCGTTGCTTGCTTGGGGGAGGCGTGCCGTGGACGTAATCAATACAATTCTGTTGTGGCTGCACTTCATGGGCCTGGCGCTTGGGGGCGCCGCTGCCTTCGGCATTCCCGTGGTCGGAAGCCGGATGCAGAGCGCGGCGCCCGAGACCCGGCCGCTGCTGATGAACATCATGAAGGGGCTGGCGCAAGTCGGGCGCGCCGGGATCGGCTTGCTGATCATCACCGGACCGCTGATGATCTGGCTCAAGTATGGCGGCGTCGGCGGCATCAGCGCCTGGTTCTGGATCAAGATGGTGCTGGTGCTCCTGCTGATCGCCGGCGTGATCTACAGCGGCATGCTGGGCAAGCGGATCGAGGGCGGCGATATGTCCGCCGCCAAGCTCGCGCCGAGGGTCGGCATGGCCAACGCCACGCTGCTCATTCTCATCGTGCTGTCGGCGGCGATCACCTTCGGCTGACGGCTCGCAGACGCCCGGTTGGCACATTGCCGGCCGGGCGCTAGTCTTGCGGCATGAGCGAACAAGCTGCCGGCACGGGTGCGATCGTCAAAACCGGGCGCGCCGGGTGGATACGCCGCGCGCCCGATGAGCCGGGTTGCGAGCGGATCGAGGCCTATTTCGCCGGCCGCGCCTACGAGCCGCACCGGCACGATACCTACGCGATCGGGCTGACGCTTTCGGGCGTGCAGAGCTTCAACTATCGCGGGGCGCGGCGCGACAGCGTGCCCGGCGGCACCATGGTGCTGCATCCGGACGAACTGCATGACGGGCAGGCGGGAGCAGAGGGCGGCTTTCGCTATCGCATGCTCTACATCGAGCCGGCGATGCTGCAGAAGGCGCTGGGTGGCCGGCCGCTGCCCTATGTGGCTGGCGGGATTTCGCACGATCCGCAACTGCGCGATGCCACGGCGGCATTGCTTGAGCATCTCGATGGACCGCTCGAGGGCCTCGAATACGAGGATGCGGTTTACGACCTGGCCTGGGCACTGGACCGGGCCGGCGATAGCCGTGAAGGGCGACACACCGGGCTGAGCGACTATCGAGCAGCCGAGCGGGCGCGGGAGTTCCTCGATGGAGCGCTGGACGCGCCCGTGACGCTGGCGGAGCTCGAGGTGATCGGCGGGCGAGACCGTTGGCAGCTGTCACGCGACTTCAGGCAGCTCTATGGGACCAGCCCGCACCGCTACCTGGTGATGCGCCGGTTGGGTCAGGCGCGCAGCGCGATGCGCGAGGGCGCCTCGCTGGCGGCGGCCGCGGCTGGTGCCGGGTTCGCCGACCAGAGCCACATGAGCCGGCATTTCAAACGAACCTACGGGATGACGCCCGCAGCGTGGGTGCGGCTGCTCGCAGCCTGAGATCGCGCACGAACGTTCAAGACCAACCGGCCAGCAGCGCGCCAATCTCGGCTCCCCAAAGGAGACCGGAATGGCCGCTTACACCAGCATCGACCTCATTGCGAAGATCGGAAAGATCGACGGGCACTGGCAGCCGCGCGTCGTGGCCGAGCTTAACGACTACCAGTTCAAGGTGGTGAAGATCGAAGGCGACTTCATCTGGCACGACCATAAGGATACCGACGAGGCGTTCCTGGTGCTGGAGGGGCAGTTGCGGATCGATTTCCGCGACGGATCGGTGGCGGTGGGGCCGGGCGAACTCTATGTCGTGCCGCGCGGAATCGAGCACAAGCCGTTCGCCGAGCGCGAGGTGAAGATGCTGCTGATCGAGCCACGCGGTACGCTCAACACCGGTGCCGAGGGCGGTGCGAGGACGGCGGAAAATGACGTCTGGGTTTGAATCTGTCGTCACAGACGCTTGCCAATGGGCTTCAATTCCAGCACTATCCGCGACGCAAACGGAATTTCGCCATGCAGCGCAAACGCGCCATTGCCATCGCAATCGCTGAACAGAAGGCTCGGGAGAGCCGGCTGATTCTGGCTGCTGCGTTGCTGCTGCTGCCGGCCGCCCTGCTTCTCCTTCTTATCAGCCCCTGATAACCGACAGCTCGGATAGCGAGCGGGTGGTCAGGGGATAACGCGCAAGAAACCGAACATCGATTTGTCCGGTCGCGATGGTTTTCGAACCCCGGCCGTTGATAGGAATACCGAAATGAGCACCCAGGCACAGGCGCAGAGCAACAAGGACCGCGTCTTCATTTTCGACACCACGCTGCGCGACGGCGAGCAGAGCCCGGGCGCGACGATGACGCTCGAGGAGAAACTGCAGGTGGCCGAAGCCCTCGACGAGATGGGCGTCGACATCATCGAAGCCGGCTTCCCGATTGCCTCGAACGGCGACTTCGAAGCGGTGGTCGCGGTGGCCAAGCAGGTGAAGAACTCGGTGGTTGCCGGGCTCGCCCGCGCCATTCCGGGTGACATCGCGCGCGCCGGCGAAGCAGTGCGGCACGCCAAGCAGGGCCGCATCCACACGTTCGTCTCGACCTCGCCGATCCATCTGGCGCACCAGATGAAGAAGACCGAGGAGCAGGTGCTGGAGATCATCTCCGCCACCGTGGCGCAGGCGCGCAACCTGATCGACAATGTCGAGTGGAGCGCCATGGACGCCACGCGCACGCCGATCGACTACCTGGCGCGCTGCGTCGAGCTCGCCATCAAGGCCGGCGCCACCACCATCAACCTGCCCGACACCGTCGGCTACGCCATTCCGGCCGAGCACGAGGCGATGTTCCGCTCGATCATCGAGCGCGTGCCGGGCGCCGACAAGGTGATCTTCTCGGCCCACTGCCACAACGACCTCGGCCTCGCGGTCGCCAACTCGCTGGCCGCGGTGCGGGGCGGGGCGCGACAGGTCGAATGCACCATCAATGGCCTGGGAGAGCGCGCCGGCAACGCGGCGCTCGAGGAGATCGTGATGGCGCTGCGCACCCGCGCCGACGCCATGCCGTACCACACCCAGATCGAATCGACGCACCTCAGCCGGGCCAGCAAGATAGTCTCGGCGGCGGCGAACTTCCCGGTGCAGTACAACAAGGCGATCGTCGGAAAGAACGCCTTCGCGCACGAGAGCGGCATCCATCAGGACGGGATGCTGAAGAACGCCCAGACCTATGAGATCATGACGCCGGAGAGCGTGGGCATCAAGGAAACCACCTTGGTGATGGGCAAGCATTCGGGCCGCGCCGCCTTCAAGGATAAGTTGAAGGAACTGGGCTACGACCTTGGCGATAATGCCTTCCAGGAAGCATTCGTTCGCTTCAAGGACCTGGCTGACCGCAAGAAGCACGTCTATGATGCCGATATCGTCGCCTTGGTCGATGACGAGGCCGGCTCGGTCGACGACCGCATCAAGCTGGTCGACATGGAGGTGATCTCCAAGACCGGCGGCGTGCATCACTGCGACCTGACCATCACCATCGATGGGGTCGAAGTGAAGGCTGCGTTCGACGGCACCGGCTCGGTGGATGCGATCTTCAACGCGATCAAACAGGCCGTCGGCAAGGATCCTCATCTGGTGCTCTATGCCATCGACGGCGTCACCGGCGGCACCGACGCGCAGGCCAGCGCCCATGTGCGCCTCGAAATGAACGGCCGCATCGTCTCCGGCAACGCCGCCGAGCCCGACACGCTCGTCGCCTCGGCCCGCGCCTACATCAACGCCTACAACCGCCTGCTGCTCGAACGCGGCGCCGCGGCGCAAGGCGCGACCGAAGCGGCAGTCGGGTGAGGGCACCCGCCGGTCCGAACAATCAGGAGCCGCCCTCGGGCGGCTCTTTTCTTATGGAGGAGCAATGACTTACGAGTTGAGGCGGGTGGAGACTCTCGAAGAGTGGGCGGCGATGCATCGGATTCGGCGCGAGGTGCTGTTTCCGCCCGAGCGGCATCCGGGCTTCGTCTACAACGATGCGCACCCGGACGACGCAGCCGCGAACCACATCAAGTTCCTGCTGCTGCTCGATGGCGAACCTATCGGGACGACCCGGCTCGACCTGAAGGGCGAACGCGCCGCCGTGCGCCTCGTCGGGATAGTGGCCGATAGCCAGCGGCAGGGGCATGGGAGCGTGATGGAGCAGGGGGTGATCAACCACGCCTACAAGCTCGGCATCACCACGCTGATGCTCAATTCGGCTCCGGAGGCCATCGGGTTCTACGAGAAGCGCGGCTGGCAGCGCGAGGTCTGGGACCCCGAGGAGCTCAGCGGGATGCGGAGCGGCTGTGTGCAAATGATGAAGCACCTGTAGCGCGCGGGCTGGTCCGGCGCCGCGGCTGCCGTTACGGTTCGGCGCATCTGACGGGGATCATTGCATGCTGCGTGAACTGAGGGGGGCGATCACCGCGCTGGCGCTGGTGGTGTGCGGCGTGCTGCTCGCGGTGAGCGTCGATTTCGGCGTTCCGGGGCAGGCGCTGCTGCAATCGCTGCGCTTTCATATCGCCGCCGCGCTGCTGGGGCTGGTGCTGCTGCTGTTCATCGGCGGGGCGTGGCGACGCGGGCTGCTGTTCCTGTTCGTATTCGCCGTCAGCGCCGGGCAGGGCGGGGCGATCATCTATCGCCAGCAGGAAGCGCGGATCGCCGCACAAGGGGTCGGGAGCAAGCCGCTCTTGAGGCTGCTGAGCTTCAATCTCCTCGTGGACAACCGGAACGGCGCGGCGATTGCCGATTTCATCATTGGTTCCGGAGCCGACGTGGTGCTGCTGATGGAGGCTTCGCCGATCGGGCCATATCGCGAAAAGCTGCTCGCTACTTACCCGTATCATGCCGGCTGCGATATCAGTGATGACTGCTCCACCGTGCTGCTGTCGCGCACCCCGCTCGAGAATGTGGCCGTAGGCTCATTGAGCGAGGTATGGCGGAACCGGCTGATCACCGCAGCGACTGTTGTCGGTGGCCAGCGCGTCAACATCGTCGGCGCCCATCTGGTCAAACCTTATTTCGACGACTTCCCGGACGAAGAGCTCCGCCGGTTAGGATTGGCGATTGGCCGGCTCGAGGGGCCGCTGCTGCTGGCAGGCGATTTCAACGCCGCAGCGTGGTCCGCCAGGATCGACGGACTGGCGAGTCGCGAAAAGTTGGCGCCGGGCCCGTTCTACCCGGCCACCTGGCCGGTGCGCCTCGGCCCGCTTGGCGTGCCTATCGACAACGTCTTCGCCCGCGCGCCGCTGGTGATCGAGCAAGTCGACGCAATGGGAGACTCGATGGGCTCGAACCACCGGGGGCTGATCGCGGAGATTGGGCTGGCGGGGAACCGCTAGCGTCGCTGCTCAACTGTGGTTTCGGCGAACTCGACATGCCCTGGCCGACTCTGAGGCATCAGTAGTCCGAACAGGTCCTTTGGATCGTCGAGTTCGGGGATCAGGTCGATGTGGCGTGCCTCGACAAGGCTCAGATCGCGGACGTAGCGCAGGGTTGAGAAGTCTTCGACGGCGAAGCCGACTGAGTCGAAAAGGGTCACCTCGGCGGCCGTGCGGCGACCTGGGCTGTGTCCCGACAGCACCTGCCATAGTTCTGTGACGGCGAAGCCATCCGGCAGTTGCTGGATTTCGCCCTCGATGCGGGTCTGCGGAGTGTATTCGGTGAACACCGAGGCCCTGGCGACGATGTCGCGGTGCAACTCGGTCTTGCCGGGGCAATCGCCGCCGATGGCATTGAGGTGCACGCCGGGGGCGATCATCTCCGGTATCAGCACGTCGGCGTGGCGCTTGGCGGCGGTGCAGGTGGTGACGATGTCGGCACCGCGCACGGCTTCGGCGACGGACGGAGCGCGGGTGAGGCGTAGGCCGCTGGTTGCGAGGTTGAGGCAGAATTTGTCGACTGCTTCGACATCGACGTCGAACACACGCACTTCTTCGATGCCGAGCAGTGCCCGGAAGGCCATGGCCTGAAACTCGGACTGGGCGCCGGCGCCGATCAGCGCCAACGTCCGGCTGCCCGGCCGGGCGAGGGCGCGTGCGGCGACGGCAGATGTCGCGGCGGTGCGCAGCGCAGTGAGGATGGTCATCTCCGAGACCAGCAGCGGATAGCCAGTGGCGACGTCGGCGAGGACGCCGAAGGCGGTGACCGTCAGCTTGCCGGCGGCGGTGTTCTTGGGATGCCCGTTGACGAACTTCATCGCGTAGAGCGCGCCATCCGAGGCCGGCATCAGTTCGATGACGCCATCGTGGCTGTGACTGGCAAGGCGCGCCGCCTTCTCGAACTGCTCCCAGCGGCGAAAATCGGCTTCGATGTAGTCGGCGAGCCCGACGAGGAAGGGCTCGACGCCGGTCTTCCTCAGGAGGGCGCGGATATCGCTGGTGCCGATGAACTGGGTCATATTCGCCTCTTACTTTGCTGGAGCAGTCAGGCTTCGAGTGCTCGTGTTGCGGCCGTCAGGCCGTCATTGACAGGGCCGCTTGCCTCGCGGCCGGGGTGGAGTGGCGCTCGCCGAACAGGCGGGCGGTGAGGTCGATCATCAGGTCGGCGCTCATGCCGAGATGGTCGAGGAAAGGGTTCAGTTCGACGAGGTCGAGCGAGCCGACGCGGCCGCTCCTGTGCAGCATGTCCATCACCAGGTCGCCTTCGTCGCGGCTGAGACCGCCGGACACCGTGGTGCCGACGCCGGGGGCGAGGCTGGGGTCCATGGCATCGACGTCGAGCGAGAGATGCAGATGGCCGTTCGCCGCCTCCACACGATCGAGGAAGTGCTGGAGCGGCGTCGCCACACCCGCGACGCGGATGGCGTCCATGTCCACCACCTGCACGCCACGTTCGTCGAGCAGCTGCGCCTCTTCGCAATCGAGGGCGCGCGCGCCGAGGATCATGACGTTGGCTGGGTCGACCGTGGCGAACCAGTCGGTGGAGTTGTGGAAGCCCGGCTCGCCGCACAGGCGGGCCAGCGACATCCCGTGGATATTGCCGGTTTCGGTGGTGGCCCAGGTGTTGAAATCGCCATGCGCATCGAACCACAGCACGAACAGCGGGCGCCCGGTGTCGCGGCAGTGCCGGGCGACGCCGGCGACCGAGCCCATCGAAATCGAATGATCGCCGCCGAGGAAGACCGGGCGGGCGCCATTCTCGAGGCTGCGATAGCCGGCCTCGCTGGCGGCAACGGCCAGCGCGTCGATCTCGGCGGCTGGAGCCAGCTTCTGGCTGACGTTCACGTCGCCGAGATCCGCAACGGCGTAGCCGATGCCCGCGAGACGCTCAGCGATCCCGGCGGCCCGCAGGTCGTCAGGGCCGAGCGCCGCACCACGACAGGACGCGCCGGCATCGGTCGGCAGGCCGATCAGGTCGATGCGGTTACCGGTAATGGAACGGCGGGCGCGGGCGTCGTGCAGCATTGGGGGTCCTCGATTCAGTTCCCGCTTATGTGAGGATCGATGCGTGCAGACGAAAAGGCGGAGAAGTGATAAGATTGCGCAGCGAGATGTGCAAAGTGGCGGTGCGAATTGACGAATAGTACACCGGGGCTCGACGACCTCGATTATCGCCTGATCGCTCTGCTGCGGACCAATGGCCGTTTGCCGGTGGCCAAGCTCGCGGCAGAGCTTGGCGTTTCGCGCGCCACTGTAACGGCGCGGATGGAGCGGCTGGAGCGCTCAGGGGCCATTGCCGGCTACACGGTCGTGGTGCAGGCGCAGGGGCGGGCGGACGCAGTGCGTGCCGTGATGATGGTCGAAGTCGACGGCAAGAACTCCGAGCAGATCATCCGCCGGCTCGCCGGCTTCCCCGAGATTCGCGGGCTCTACACCACCAATGGCCGCTGGGACGTGGTGGCGGAGATCGAGACGCCGACGCTGCGTGAGTTCGACGAACTGCTGCGCAAGGTGCGGCAGATCGACGGCATCGCCAATACCGAGACGAGCATATTGCTCGCCGCCCGCAAGGAACTGGGGTAGGGGCCGGTGCCCCTACCTGATGGTTAGCGGCGCCAGCGCCCGGCCGAGGCTTGCTTCACCCATGCCGTAGGTCGCCGCGTTGTAGTTCAGCAGCGTATCCTTGCGGGCAGTATTCAGCAGCTGGTTGGTGATCTGGGTCGGCGTCGCGGTGGTGAACTTGCTGCCCAGGATCGAGGCATAGCCCGAGATGATCGGAGCGGCGAACGAGGTGCCGGCCAGGCCCATCTTGCTGCTGTCAACGCCGACGACGAGGAAGTGGCTCTGCACCGCGGTGTTGGTGCCGGCCTTGTTGGAGTAGGACGCGAGGCTCGCTTTGTTGGCAACGGTTCCGTTGGTATTCAGCGCGCCCACATAGATGGTGGATTGCGTGCCTACGAGCGCGAGGTTGAGATAATCGACCTGGCCGCTCTTGTTGGTGCCGCCGATGGCGATCCCGTCATTGCCGGCCGCCTTGGCGATCACTGCCTTGCCGTTCCTGGCATAGGAGATGATCGAGGACTCCTGCCCACTCCAGCCAATCTGGCTCGCGCTGTAGCCGGCCCTGGCGTACATGCCGTAGCTCAGGTTCAGAATATTGAGCCCCGCCGCGAGGCTGACGCTCGTGCTGGACCTGAATTCCTTGGATTTGATGGTGGCGAGGGGCGCGA
Source organism: Devosia sp. P3_B2 (assembly GCF_056402875.1). Lineage (NCBI taxonomy): Bacteria > Pseudomonadati > Pseudomonadota > Alphaproteobacteria > Hyphomicrobiales > Devosiaceae > Devosia > Devosia sp. P3_B2. Next base: position 60,610 of record NZ_JBFUGO010000014.1, read on the forward strand.
TCATGCTGCCCTCGAGCCGCGTCCACTCGCCGTGGCGCAGGACCTGGCTGGTGCCAGTGAGGTTGCCCCCGAACTTCGACGTGCTGGAAAAGTCGTCGATGAAGGTGATCGTGGTCTTCTGGCCCTTGTAGCCGGCGGTCCAGGCGTCGGCGACCTCCGGGCTCATCCAGTTGCGCCAGATGGGCGTCGTGGTTTGGGCCTGCGGGGCGGAGACGCCGCCGAGCAGGGCGAGGGCGGCGATGACTGCCGTTACGAGATACTTGATACGTGAGGTCATGGCGTTCACTCCTGAAAGCTAGAAACTGGCACTGTAGGTAAGGGAGACATGGAGCCGGTTCGGCTCGGCGTCGGCGAGGTATTGCAGCGTCTCCTGCGTTGGCAGCGGAGTCGCGGCGAGGCGGCAGTTGACGATCTGCAGGCCGCCGCCGATCTCGCCGTAATCCCCCTCGCAGGTCTTTTCGGTGAGGTTGCCCCAGAGGATGCCGCGGACGGTCAGCGACAGGGTGGTATTGGCGCTCGGGTGGGCCTGTGCGACGAAGCCGATCCGCAGGCTTGGGTCGATGGTGTATTTCTCGCCACGCTCGCCGGTGCCAAGGCCCCACAGCAGTCCGAAATCCTCGCCAACCTGGGTGAGCATGTCGATGTGGGTATCCGGCCAGTCGGTGTGGTACCACTTGGGCAACGATACCCAGGTGCCATCCGACAGCTCGTAACCGCCGTTGGCGAGGTTGCGGACGCTCTCGGTCAGTTCCGACCCCTGCGCGATATCGATCACGTGGAGCGCAACGGCGAGTTCCTGTGCGGCAGCGGGCGAGGGCGACGCGGCGGCACAAGCGGCGAAGAGCCACCCGGCCAACAACCAGCGGACCCGCACTTGCGGTTCGACCTGCCGATCAACCTCAGGGTCGACTGCGCCCACGAGATATGCCCCACATCAGAGGGGGCATATCAAATCGCATTTTCTCTAAAGAAGTGTTCGCGATCGGAACTAATTCGACGGAATTATCTAAGCCTCGCGTAAGGCCACCGGCAGTTGCTCGGCCACGACGGCCAGCTCATCGGGCCGCCCCACGCTGATCCGGATGTGTCGGTCGAGTCCGGGAGCCGTGGGTTTGCGTACAAACACGCCCCGAGCCTCCAGCGCCTTCAGCACGCGCATGGCGTACTCTCCGTCGCCTCCGCAATCGATCGCTACGAAGTTGGTGGCCGATGTCACGGTGCCGAGCCCGTTCTCGGCAGCAATGGCGTAGAGTCGCTCGCGGCCGGCTGCGACCCTCGCAACCACGTCCGCCAGCCAATCCTGATCGGCTAGGGCCGCCATCGCTGCCACCTGGCTCAGCCGGGTGACGCCGAAATGGTTGCGAACCTTGTCGAAGGCCTTGATGAAGCCGGTCTCGCCGATGGCATAGCCGACGCGCATGCCGGCGAGGCCGTAGGCCTTGGAGAAGGTGCGGGTGCGGATCAGGTTGGGGCGTTCGATATCGAGCGCGGGCAGGGTGCCGGCCGGCGCTGTCTCGCAATAGGCCTCGTCGAGAAGGATCAGGGTTTCCTCGGGCACCGAGACGATGAAGCGGTCGATCTCGGCAGCGTTCCACCAGGTGCCCATCGGGTTGTCCGGGTTGGAGAGGTAGATCACCTTGGCGCGCTCGCGCCGGGCTGCCTCGGCAAGTGCTCCGAGGTCCTCGTGGTTCCCGGCATAGGGCACTGCGACGATGCGGCCGCCGTAGCCGGCGACGTGATAGTTGAAGGTGGGGTAGGCGCCTAGCGAGGTGACGGCGACATCGCCGGGTTCGGTGATCAGTCGAGCAATCAGGCCGTGCAGCCCGTCGATGCCTTCGCCAATCGCGATGTTCGCAGTGGGGATGCCGAGATGGGCGGCAAGCGCCGCCTTCAGGTCATGAACTTCGGGATCGCCGTACATCCACACGCCGCCAGCCGCCGCTGCAATGGCTTCGATCACCTTCGGTGATGGCCCGAAGCCGCTCTCGTTGGCGCCGACGCGGGCGCGAAACGGCATGCCGGTGCGCCGCTCCAGCGCTTCGGGGCCGGTGAACGGGACAGTCGAGGGCAGGGACTGGGCGAGGGGCGTGAGGATGGAACGCATGCGGGCGAACTTAGCGTGCCCGGCGCCCGCCGCAACGGGCCGATCACGTGCCGCGAGCGGAAAAGTTTCACCGGCCGCGCCGCACATTTGATTGTGTTGCGCGTGACGCCGGGCGGGTCCAATCATGCCGCCACAATCCTCATGGGTGGATCCAATGATGAAGAACAGGCTGGCGCTCGCGGTAGCAATCGTGGGCGCGCTGGGAATGACTGGCGCACAGGGCGCCGAGACGGCGACCGCGATCTTCGCGGGTGGCTGCTTCTGGTCGATCGAGAGCGATTTCGACCACGCGCCGGGCGTGCTCTCCACCACGTCCGGCTATATCGGCGGGCATGTCGACAACCCGAGCTACGAGCAGGTGGTCACCGAGACCACCGGCCACCGCGAGGCGGTGAAGATCGTCTACGATCCCTCAGTCACCAGTTACGACAAGCTGGTGGACACGTTCTTCCACCTGATCGACCCGATCGAGACGCGCGGGCAGTTCTGTGATTTCGGCGAGAGCTACACCACCGCGATCTACGCCGGCAACGACACCGAACTGAAGGAAGCCGAAGCCGGCAAGGAAGCCACTGCCGCGGCTCTGGGCAAGCCCGTCGCCACAGTCGTCGCCATGGCCCCGACCTTTTGGCCGGCGGAGGACTACCACCAGGACTTCTGGAAGGGCTCCGAGATGCTGCAGAACGGCCTGACCCGCGCCGAGCACTATGCCCGCTACCGCGCCGGCTGCGGCAAGAACGGCCAGGTCGAAGCCATCTGGGGCAAGGACGCTTTCAAGGGGCTGGACGGGCACGCCTGAGGCGGGCTGCTGTTCCCGTCACCACAAAGCTTGGGGGGCGGGCTAAGTCAGATCCGGCGTCCGCTCACCAGCATTCTGTGTATGCGGGTCTGCGGCCAATTCCACCTGCGCGTGCTCGCCCTCTGCCGAGAGCATCTTGTTGATGGCGAGTTTAGCCTTCTCGGTCAGGTCCCGCAGCGTCGGCAGGTATTCCGGAGTCGGCACCCAGGCGCGCAGCTGCAGCATGATCTTGTCACCGACGAAGCTCTCGACATGCACCGTCGGCGGCGGGTCGACCTGCACGCGCTTGTCGGAGGTAGCGATCTTCAGCATCGTGCGGCGGGCGGCGGCCACGTTGATCGAATCCGGCACGGTGATGTTCACGTCGATCCGCCGGCGCGGCTCGCGGCTGTGGTTGGTGATGGCCGAAGACCAAAGCTTCTGATTCGGCGTGAAGATGTAGAGTCCGCTGGTCGAGCGCAGCCGCGTGCCGAACAGGCCGATCTCCACCACCACGCCAGCCACGCCATCGCCGACAATGTACTCGCCGATGGCAATCGGTCGCAGCCACACCAGCATGATGCCGGCCGCGATGTTGGCGAGCGTGCCCTGCAGCGCCAGGGCGATGGCGAGGCCGGCGGCGCCGATCACGGCATAGATCGACGTGCTGGAAACGCCGAGGAAGCTGAGCGCCGTGACGATTGCGAAGATGATGACGCCGTAGCGCGTCACCTGAGCGAGCAGCGGCGCGAAGTTCTTGTCGACGCCATAGGCGCGCGGCAGCAGGTTGCGCACCATCCGCGACAGCATGCGCGCCAGGTACCAGCCGGCCACCAGTACGAAGAGCGCACTGAGCAGCGCCACCGAATTGTCGGCAAGCCAGCGAAGCGGAAGGGAAACGGCTTCAGTCGCCTGGGTTGGCAGATCGGTGTTCAGATTGTTCATGGGCACTTCGCGGGGCTGTGGCGTGGGCGGGCGTTAACTTACCAATCTGGCAAAACCGCGAAAGTCCACAGACACGCGAATGGGTGCTGGACAAGGTGGGGGAGCCCTGATAGTCAGCCGCTCGGACCGGGTGCGTAGCTCAGATGGTAGAGCAGCTGACTCTTAATCAGCGGGTCCACGGTTCGAGTCCGTGCGCACCCACCAATCCTCCTAAAGCTTTGATATGACAGGCCTAACGGCCAGTCTGCCGCGGGTAGCAGGTTGCGACGCTCTTGCGGCCGTGCCTGCATCGGCGAGCCTCGGCCGGTGCGGACGAATCCGGTGTTGAGTCGGCTCGTCTGATAGCCGGCGTTGGTCGCGCCGTGGCGTCACAGGTGTTGAATTGTTCCAATGGCGCTCTTCACAAGCTCCGCACAGGTCCTTACATAGCCGCGATTAACCTTTTCAGCGCGGAGATGACCCGGAATGCCCTTTGGCCTTGATGCATCGGCTTTTGCGGCATTTTTCCAGGTTATCATGATCGATCTCGTGCTCGCTGGCGACAATGCCGTCGTCATCGGGCTCGCCGCGGCCGGGCTGCCGTCCGATCTCCGCCGCAAGGCCATCCTCATCGGCATCATCGCGGCCACCGTGCTGCGTATCTGTTTCGCGCTGATCACCACACAGTTGCTGCAGCTCGGCGGCGGTCTGCTCATCGCCGGCGGCCTGCTGCTGCTGTGGGTCTGCTGGAAGATGTATCGGGAGCTGTCGGTCTCGCACGAGGACGAGCAAGACGCCACCGAGGCGCTCGCCAATGCCGATCTCAATGCCGACGGCACCGTTGCGGGCAAGAAGAAGAAGACGCTGAAGCAGGCGGTCTGGCAGATCATCATCGCCGACGTCTCGATGTCGCTCGACAACGTGCTGGCCGTGGCCGGCGCGGCGCAGCACCATGAAGTGGCGCTAATCTTCGGGCTCGGCCTCTCGGTGCTGCTGATGGGCGTTGCCGCGACGCTGGTCGCGGGCCTCCTGCACCGGTATCGCTGGATCGCCTGGCTCGGTCTCGTCATCATCCTCTACGTCGCAGTGAAGATGCTCTACGAGGGCGCCGACCAGTTGATGGGCCACACCTTGCCGATGATTCCGCTGATCAAGGGCGCTCCGGCCGTCGCGCACTAACCGGCTCGTAACCACGGCCCGACTTTCCTTCGCATTGCGCGGCGGGCCGTAGGGATTTCATCATTGCGCGGACGATAGCGTCCGGCAGGTCTTCTGCCGGATTTCGTCCATGTCGCTCGCCACCCTGTCTCCCAGCCCGCTCACTTACGCCGACCTGCCGCCACGACCGGCGTCGGGCTTCGTCATGCGCCTGGTGGAGCCAGAGGCATGGGACGATGCGATCGCGGATTTCGAGGGCGTGTGCCAGGAGCAGTTGGCTACCTTCGCGCGGGCCCGCTGGCCGGGCGTGGCGCTTGAGCCGCAACTGTTCATGCTCGGTGGCAAGGTCGTCGGCGGATGCCTGATCATGGTGCAGGGGCTGCCGCTGGGCCTGGGTTCGATCGCCGTGGCCAAGTGGGCGCCGATGCTGCGTCGCACCGAGGGCGCCGATGCCAATGCCATCTACGCCCGGATGATCGAGACGCTGTGCGCCGAGTATGCGGAGCGTCGCGGCATGATGCTGTCAGTGCTGCCGCGCGCCTCGCTGGCCGGCGGCAACGCGGAATACCGCCTGCTGCTGGAGCACGGCTTCCGCCAGGGCGCGACGCTGGGGTTTCCGGATCGCTACATCGTCAATCTCAGGCTCAGCGATGCCGAGCAGCGCGCCAGCTTCCACCAGAAGTGGCGCTATCATCTCAACAAGGCCGACAAGGCGGGGCTGGCTTTCGAGCACGCCGGGCCGGAGCGGCGGCCCGAGTTCGACGCGCTTTACGAGCAGATGGTCGATCGCAAGAAGTTCGCCGACCACTCGGCTTACGGCACCGTGCCAGCGTTGATGGACATGGCGAACTCGACGCTCAGGCCGGAACTGTTCTTCGTCCGCCATGCCGGCGAGATCGTCGCCGGCGCCATCATCTTCAAGGCCGGCGACCGGGCGGTCTATCTTTACGGAGCCACCAGTGCTGCGGCGCTCGAGCTGCGCGCCGGCTATTTCCTCCACTGGCACATCATCCGTTGGCTACGGGACAACACGCCGGCCCGCTGGTACGACCTGGGGGGCACGGACGGCTTCCAGGGCCTGCACCAGTTCAAGAAGGGCATGGTCGGCGAGCGGGGCGTCATTACGCCGGTGCCGCCGGTCGCAAACTACGCTGCACGCTGGTGGCCGCGCCTGCTCGGCGAGGCGGCATTTGCTGGACGTGAGCTGGCTCACATGGTCGGCCGCCGCATCGACCGGTTGCGGCCCGACCGGGCCAAGCCCGACCAGCAGCGGGACGCCCGATGAGCCTCAGGCAGCGCCTGCTCTCGCAATCCAGCATCATTTTCGGCGCCCGGCTGTTCGGTGCGGGGGTGATCTTCCTCGCCCAGGCGGCGATCGCGCGCCTCTGGGGCGCCGAGATCCTCGGCGAGTACCTCCTGATCATCGCCACGGTGAATATCGTCGCGGTGGTGATGCCGCTGGGCTTCGAGACCATCGGCACCTATTTCGCCGCGGAATATCGCTCGAAGGGCGAGGGCCGTTTGCTGCGCGGCTTCATGCTGCGCGCCTATGGCCACGTCGCCGCGACGGCGCTGTTGCTGGTGGTCGCCGGCTACCCGCTGGCCACGCTATTCGGCGAGCCGGGCAGGGTGCTCACAGCCCATTGGCTACCCGCCTGCCTGATGACGCTCGCTACCGCCGTGGTCTACTGCAACAGCGCGCTGCTGGTCGGGCTGAAACGGCCGTTCGCCGGCTTTTTCGCCGACACCATCGTCCGCCCGCTGCTCATCGTCCTTTGCTTCGCGCTTGCCGCTATGGCCGGTGATGCCGAGGCGAAATTCGCCGAGCTGATCTGGCTCCTCGCCATCGGCTTCGCTCTCATTGCCGCCGCCCAGTTCGCCTGGGTCCTCCGTGCCGTCCGCCAAGTCCCCGATGCCAGCGGCGTCCACCCGGCCGAGCAGAAGCGCTGGTGGCGCTTTGCGCTGCCCTGGGTGGTGATCGCGCTCGCCACCGACTTCTTCTTCGACATCGATCTCCTGATCCTCTCCAATTTTCTCGACCGCGAAAGCCTGGCGGTGTTCGGCGTCTGCACGCGGGTATTCTCGCTTGTGGCCTTCGCTGTATCGGCGGTCTACGCCGTGACGCTGCCCGAGATGTTCGAGCGAAACGCTGCGGCCGATCGCGACGGCTTCATAAAGCAGATCGGCGAGGCCAACCTCGTCGCCGCCGCCATCTCGATCACGCTGTTCGCGGTCATCGCCGCAACGGGCCCGCTGCTGCTGATGCTGTTCGGGCCGGAGTTCCAGGCGGGTGTCGGCCCGCTGGCGGTGCTGTGCCTGACGCTTTGCGTCCGCTCGCTGTTCGGCCCCGCCGCGCTGGTGCTGTCGATCCACGACCGGCCCTATGCGACGCTGCCAGCTATTGGGCTTGGGATGGGCGTGCTGGTGGGGGCCAATATTCTGCTGGTCCCGGTGCATGGGCTGATGGGTGCTGCCGTGGCAGCGCTGGCGGCGCAGACGTTCTGGTGCGCGGCGATGTGGCTGACGGCCAAGCGGATGGCCGGGATCGATGTGTCGATCGGACCGCGCCTGGGCGAGCTGCTGGCCCGCCGGGTAAAGGACGTCTAGGGCCTATCGTCCCAGCAGCGAATTGATCCGCGCCCTGACCTTCGCCAGGCGCCCCATGCCCATCCCCGAGTCATACTCCTCGGTGACCTTGGTGTAGAACTTCTCCATCACCACGTAGTCCTGCCCGAAGATCTGCTGGCGCAGTAGCGCGGCCTGCTCGTAGCCGTAGCGGCGGAGCAGAGCGAGGGCGACTTCGTTTTCCGGCCGCACCCAGGTGAAGGCCTTGTGGAACTTGCCGTTGTCCCAATGCTCGTCGAACACCCGCATGCCGTAGATGCCGAGCCGGCTCTGCCGGTGGGCCGGGAAGATCCAGCTCCAGTAGCGGAAGATCGCGCCGGTTTCGGGCCCGGAGATCAGGCCACCGCCGGCGACGCCGTCCTGGGTCAGGATGATGACGTGGAACGGATCGACCCGCTGCAATGCGCGCAGGAACCCCTTCGTCAGCCGGCCTTTCTCGTGTTCCTTGAAGCGCTCCGAGTAATGCGGAGACTCGTCGATCACCGCCATCAGTTCGCGGTGGATCATGTCGAGTTCGTCCGGTCGCGCGGCGTGATAGCCGAGTTCGGGCATCGGAGCCTCCAAATGGTATTGCCGCCATTGTCGCCCGGAAACCGCCGAGAAAGCGTTTACGGCAAGGGTTTCCGAAGGGTTTTCAGAGCGTTTCAATTGACCCGGAGCCGGCAAGTGGTCTGCTTGCCCGGCCTTGAGGGCTTGGTTAGAACGGTTCGCAAAATCGGAGGACGACGATGAGCGAGAGTTTGGTGTTCGCGCCCAGCGCGGCAGCGATTGCCCACACCCGGACCACGGCAGCGCAGTACGAGGAGATGTACGCCCGCTCGCTGAGCGATCCGGATGGCTTCTGGAAGGAGCAGGCCCAGCGCATCGACTGGATCAAGGCGCCGACCAAGATCAAGAACACCAGCTACGCCTACCCCGACGTCTCGATCAAATGGTTCGAGGACGGGGTGCTGAATATCTCCGCCAACTGCGTCGACCGGCACCTGGCGACCCGCGCCGACGAGACGGCGATCATCTGGGAAGGCGACATCCCCGGCACCGACGACAAGATCACCTATCGCCAGCTGCACGAGAGGCTCGGCCGCTTCGCCAATGTGCTCAAGGCCAACGGCGTCAAGAAGGGCGACCGCGTCACCATCTACATGCCGATGATCATCGACACCGCGGTGGCCATGCTGGCCTGCGCGCGCATCGGCGCGGTGCACTCGGTGATCTTCGGCGGCTTCTCGCCGGATTCGATCGCCGGCCGCATCAATGACTGCGACAGCAAGATCGTGCTGACGGCCGACGAAGGCCGCCGCGGCGGCAAGACCATCCCGCTGAAGAAGAACGTCGATGAGGCGCTGACGAAGACGCCGGGCGTCGAGCGCGTCATCGTGGTCAAGAACACCGGCAACGCCGTCGACATGAAGGCCGGCCGCGACGTCTGGTATGCGGACGAAGCCGCCAAAGTCTCGGCCGAGTGCGCGCCCGAGCCGATGAACGCCGAGGACCCGCTGTTCATCCTCTATACCTCCGGCTCCACCGGTAAGCCGAAGGGCGTGCTCCACACGACCGGCGGCTACATCGTCTGGGCTTCGCTCACCCACGAGCGGGTGTTCGACTACCGTCCAGGCGAGATCTACTGGTGCACCGCCGACGTCGGCTGGGTCACCGGCCACAGCTACATTGTCTATGGGCCGCTCGCCAACGGCGCCACGACGCTGATGTTCGAGGGCATCCCGAGCTATCCCGATGCCGGCCGCTGCTGGCAGGTGGTGGAAAAGCACAAGGTCAACATCTTCTACACCGCCCCCACCGCTATCCGGGCGCTGATGGGCGCCGGCGCCGCCATTCCCGACCAGTACGCCATGCCGTCGCTGCGGCTGCTCGGTTCGGTGGGCGAGCCGATCAACCCGGAAGCCTGGCTCTGGTACCACAAGCATGTGGGCAAGGAGCGCTGCGAGATCGTCGACACCTGGTGGCAGACCGAAACCGGCGGCATCCTGATTTCGGCGCTCCCGGGTGCCATCGCCACCAAGCCCGGTTCGGCCACCAAGCCCTTCTTCGGCATCAAGCCGATCGTGCTGTCGCCCGAGGGGAAGCTCCAGGAGCAGACCAAAGCGGAAGGCGTGCTCTGCATCGCCGACAGCTGGCCGGGCCAGATGCGCACCGTCTATGGCGATCACGCACGGTTCGTCTCGACCTATTTCGAGACCTACAAGGGCTACTACTTCACCGGCGACGGCTGCCGGCGCGACGAGGACGGCTACTACTGGATCACCGGTCGCGTCGACGACGTGCTGAACGTCTCGGGCCACCGCATCGGCACCGCTGAGGTCGAAAGCGCGCTGGTGGCGCATCCCAAGGTCGCGGAAGCGGCCGTGGTCGGCTACCCGCACGACATCAAGGGGCAGGGCATCTACTGCTACGTCACCCTGATGGCCGGCGAGAAAGGCGACGACGCGCTGAAGACCGAGCTCAGGAACTGGGTGCGGAAGGAAATCGGCGCCATTGCCTCGCCCGACCTGATGCAGTTCGCCCCGGGCCTGCCCAAGACCCGCTCCGGCAAGATCATGCGCCGGATTTTGCGCAAGATCGCCGAGAACGACTACGGCGCGCTGGGGGATACGACGACGCTGGCGGACCCGAGTGTGGTGACGGATCTGATCGAGAACCGGCAGAACCGCTGACACCGAGCGTGGGGCCACCCCCACCCTCATTCCCTCCCCACAAGGGGGAGGGAGGCCGATCGTGCTCGCTGACCTCTCAGTCGTCTCCCTCCCCCTTGTGGGGAGGATCTAGGGTGGGGGTGGCCCCACGCTCCGGCCGACCAGCTTTCGCCGCACTCGTAAGCCAAAAGCCGTCCTCCCGTTCTCCGAGACCCCACCCATATGCGCCTTGCTACGATGCTTCTCGCGACGATCCTTCCCTTTGCCGCGTCGCCCGCCTCCGCCCAGTCGCTGCAGCAGATGGCCGGGCAGATGATCGTCGTCGGCTTTGCCGGCAATGGCGTCGATGACAAGGACGTGGTCGCCCTGCGCGAGGAAGTGGCGGCCGGCGACATCGGCGGCGTCATGTACCTCAAGACCAACGTCGCGAGCCGTGCGGCTGTGCAGGCGATGAACGCGGCGTTTCGCGACGCTGCACCGGCCGGGCTGCCGCCGTTCATCACGCTCGACCAGGAGGGTGGGCTGGTGGAGCGGCTCGATGACTCGGTCGGCTTCAAGGAGATTCCCGACGCCGCGACGGTCGCCGCGAAGAACACCCCGGCCGAAGCCCGCGGCGTCTACGAAGGGCTCGCCAAGGGCGTCGCCGAGTGGGGCTTCAACGTCAATTTCGCGCCCGTAGTCGATCTCGCGGTCAACCCGAACAACCAGGTGATCGCCAAGTTCGGCCGCGCCTACGGCAAGACCGGCGACGTGGTCACCTCCTACGCTGCCGAGGTGATCGCGGCACATCACGACGCGGGGTTGCTCACCTCGCTAAAGCACTTCCCCGGACACGGCTCCTCGACCGCCGACAGCCACGAGGGTTTCGTCGACATCACCAAGACCTGGCACGACAGCGAGCTCGAGCCCTACCGGGCGTTGATCGCCGGCGGCTACCAGGATTTCGTCATGATCGGCCACCTGATCGACACCAACGTCGATCCATCGGGCCTGCCGTCGAGCCTCTCCAAGGAGTGGATCGACGGGGTGCTGCGCGGCCAGCTTGGCTTCAAGGGCGTGGTGATCACCGACGACCTCGAGATGGGCGCCATCCGCGACCATTTCGACCTAAAGGAAACGGTGGTGAAGGCCGTGCGCGCCGGCGTCGACGTGCTGCTGTTCTCCAACACCGCCTACCAGCGCGCCACGCTGGGCGACGAGGTGCGGGCGATCCTGGTTGCCGAGGCCGAGGCCGATCCGGCGTTCAAGGCGCGGATCGAGGAGAGCTACAAGCGCATCGTGGCGCTGAAGTCTCGTATCGGGGTTGCAAATGTCGAAGCTCAATAAGGCAGAAGTGATCGCTGCCCTGGGCCTCGGCGGGCATTTCGAGGGCGGCTATTTCCGCGAGACGTTCCGGCCGACGCATCGCGAGAGGCTGGAAACGGCGCGCGGTCCGCGCGGCACCATGACCAGTATCTACTACATGCTGACGGACGACTCCCCGGTGGACCACTTCCACACCAAGCACTCGGACGGCATTCAGTTTCACCATTTCGGTGCCCCGCTGACCTATCACATGATCCACCCCGACGGCCGCTACGAAGTGGTTGTGCTCGGCCCCGACCTCGCCGCAGGGCAGGTGCCCAGCCTCGCCGTCGCGGGCGGCGTCTGGAAGGCGGCCGAGCTGCCGGCCGGCGAGTATGGTCTCGTCAGTGAAGTGGTGGCGCCGGGCTGGGAGATGGAGGACATGATCCTCGTCACTCGGGCCGAACTGCTGGCCAAATTCCCGCAGCATGTCGAGGTGATCACCCGGCTGACATCGGCGCCCTAGGCCGGTCGCACGCTTGTCGCACTGGTGCTGTTCGCTTATGAGGGCCGGAGTTTTCCCCACCTCGCGGCCGATGGAGCATCGAAAGCGCTCCCGTCCCATAGGTCAAATGAGCTAAACTCCTGATCCCGAAGGCGAGAGGTTTGAAGGCATGAGCGAAGAGGGCAGGGAGGTGCGGCGGGTTCGCGCGCTGTTCATCTCCGATGTGCATCTCGGCATGCGCCCCACCCGCATCACCCAGTTGATCGATTTCCTGCGCTGGCACGAGGCGGAGGTGATCTATCTCGTCGGCGACATCGTCGATGGGTGGCGCCTGGCCAAGGCCTGGTACTGGCCGCCGGAATATCACCAACTGGTCGAGATCTTCCTCGACAAGGCGCTCAGCGGCACCCGCATCGTGGTGCTGCCGGGCAATCACGACGAGTTCCTGCGCGAGTATCTCGGCACGTATTTCGGCGAGGTCGAGTTCGTCGATCGCACCGTGCACACCACGGCGCAGGGCAAGACCTACGTGGTCATGCACGGCGACCAGTTCGACGTGGTGGTGGCGCATGCCAAGTGGTTGGCGCATGTCGGCGACTGGGCCTATCGCGCCGCGCTCCGGATCAACATCGCGGTCAACTGGGTGCGCCGCCGCATGGGTCTGACCTACTGGTCGCTGTCGGCCTGGGCCAAGCACAAGGTGAAGAACGCCGTCAGCGTCATCGGCCGCTTCGAGGAGGCGCTGACCCTCGAAGCCCGCGACAGCGGCGCGGATGGCGTGATCTGCGGCCACATCCACTATGCCGACATGCACGAGCGGCTCGGCATCCACTACGTCAACACCGGCGACTGGGTGGAAAGCTGCACCGCAGTGGCCGAGACGCATGAGGGTGTGCTCGAGTTGGTGCGCTGGACTGAGACGCCGCTGCCGCGGAAGCCACGGCGGCTGCGGTTGCGCCGCGCGCCGGCGGTGCCGGGGCAGTAATTCAAGCACCGAGCGTGGGTCACCCCCACCCTCATTCCCTCCCCACAAGGGGGAGGGAGGCGATAGCTCTGCAACGTCTCAGTTCTTGCGTCTCCCTCCCCCTTGTGGGGAGGGATCAAGGGTGGGGGTGCCTCACGCTCCGGCCTCCCGTGTGACACTCACCCACCATCCGTCATCCTACCGTCACAGCCCGTTCGCAACGCTGTCACCCGACTCCCGTAAACCGCCAGCATCGATTCCCGAGGGTGGGTCCGATGCGCAAGGTCTTGATCGTCACCGATGCCTGGTTGCCGCAGACCAACGGGGTGGTACGCTGCCTCGAAGCGGTTGGCCGCGAGCTGATGGGCCGCGGCCACGAAGTGAGCTACCTCACCCCCGAGGGTTTCTGGACCTTCCCGATGCCGACCTACCCGGAGATCCGGCTGTCGCTGGTCACGCCGATGACCATCGGCCAGGTGATCGCCCGCGAGGCTCCGGACCACATCCACATCGCCACCGAAGGCCCGCTCGGCCTGCTTGCTCGCTTCGTCTGCCTCGAGCAGGGCCTTGCCTTCACCACCAGCTATCACACGCGCTTCCCCGAATATGTCGCGGCGCGGATGCCGATTCCGACCGAGTGGACCTATGGGTTCCTGCGCTGGTTCCACGAGCCGGCCGCCGCGACCCTGGTGCCCACCGCCTCCATGCAGGAAGAGCTGACCTCGCGCCAGTTCGGCCATGTGCGGCTCTGGACCCGTGGCGTCGATCACTCCCGGTTCTCGCCCGGCGAGAAGACCGAATTCCTCGATCTCCCCGGGCCGCATCTGCTCTATGTCGGCCGTGTCGCGGTGGAAAAGAACGTCGAGGCCTTCCTCAAGCTCGATGTCCCCGGCACCAAGATCATCGTCGGTGACGGCCCCGCCCGTGGCGAGCTCACGGCGCGCTATCCTGACGCCGTGTTCCTCGGCCTCAGGACCGGCGACGAACTCTCTGCGCTCTACCGCTCGGCGGACGTGTTCGTCTTCCCCAGCCGCACCGACACCTTCGGCAATGTCATGATCGAGGCGCTCGCGTCCGGCGTCCCTGTCGCTGCCTATCCCGTCACCGGCCCGCGCGACATCCTCACCGATCCCGCCTGCGGTGCACTCGACGAAGACCTCGGCTTCGCCGTCATCCGCGCCCTGACCCTCAGTCGCGAAGCCGCCCGCGCGCATGCGCTGGGCTTCACCTGGGCGCGCTGTGCCGACATCTTCCTTGATGCACTGGTGCCGGTTCGCGAGGCTGCGGCCCAGGCTGCATAACGCCACGGCATAACGCACATTAGCGCCGTGCCCGTTGATCTTTCTCCGGCCCCTCGGCACTGTCGGCCCGTGCGGCGGATTCTCCCGCCCGGAGCACACCCTGATGTCGTCGACCACTATCGCGCCGCGCGTCTCGCCAGAGCTGCGCGCTGCGATCTACCATTTTGCCGTGTTCGGCAGCACCGGCGTGGCGTCGGTCTATTTCGGCATCTGGCTCCTCAATCGCGGCATCAGTGCCGAGGAGATCGGCATCATCAATGCCGCGCCGCTGCTCGTCATGCTGCTGGTCAACCAGCTGGTGGGCCGCATCGCCGACCGCATGCCGGATTGGCGCGGCGTCATCATCGTCCTGTCGCTGATCGCCGGGCTCGTGCCGATCGGCCTGTTCTTCGTCTCCGGCTTCTGGGGCATCCTCGGTGTCTGGATCTTCACGGTGATGCCGGCCTTCGCGCTGGTGCCGATCATCGACGCGGCGACGCTCCGGATGACGCAGCGCCGTGGCACAGATTTCAGCATGGTGCGCGCCTGGGGCACCGTCGGCTTCATGGTCACCACCGGGCTGAGCGGCCCCCTCATCGCCTGGCTCGGCGACGCCGCGTTCGTCCCGGTATTCGTCGCTTGCGCGCTGTTGCGCGCAATACTGGCGTTCCAGTTGCCGCAGTTCCGCGCCGGTGAAGACCGCGCCAGCATGACCAAAGGCGCCAGCCGGCTGCGCCAAGTGCTGAAGCCGTGGTTCCTGATGGGTCTACTCGGCCTCGCCATCCTCTACTCCACCCACGGCGTGCTCGGGGCCTTCGCCGCAGTGCTGTGGACGGAGCAGGGCATCCCGCAGGGGCTTATCGGGCCGCTTACTGCCACTATGGCGGCGGCCGAAGCGCTGATGATGTTCGTGTGGAGCCGGCTGAAGCTCAAGGTTTCGGCCCGGCACATCATCATCTTCGCCTGTCTCGTCGCAGCCTTCCGCTGGACAGTGATGGCGTTCTCGCCGCCGGTCTGGCTGCTGTTTGGGCTGCAGCTGCTGCACTCCATCACCTTCGCCATGGGGTACCTCGGCGGCATCTACTTCATCGCCAACTGGACCAGCGACGACATCGCCGCCGAAGCGCAGGGCTTCTCCTATGTGCTGCAGCAGGGAATGTCGGTGGTGGTCATCGTCGCCATGGGCTGGTTCGTGGCCGCCTTTGGTCCAATGGCGTGGTTGTTCGTCGGAGCCTATGCGGTGGTCGGAGCGCTCTGCGTGGTGCTCTCGCTAAAGCTCCAGCCACCATCCGCGCATCCGATCACGTCGGATCAGCTCACCGTTGCCGATCCGGCCCCCTGAGGTCCAAGAATGCCTGCCAACGCGGCCAAAGCGCCGACAATCTCGCCCGAGCTGCGCGCGACATTCTTCTACTTCAGCATCTACATGGGGGGAGCGGCCTTCAACGTTTATGGCGGCATCTGGTTCGCCGACCAGGGGCTGACCTCCGAGCAGATCGGCATCATCAACGCGCTCCCGGTGCTGGTGACGCTGCTGCTGAACATCCTCGTGGGCCGCATCGCCGACCGCGCCTCGGACTGGCGGCAGGTCATCGTCCTGGGCTGCGCGCTGTCGGCCATCATCCCGATCGGGCTATTCTACGTCATTGGCGATTTCTGGGGCATCCTGGTCGTCTGGATGCTGGCGTTGCTGCCCGCCGGCCTTATCGGGCCGGTCGCCGATGCCGCGACCATGCGGATGACGCGACGGCGCGGCACGCAGTACGGGCCGATCCGGGCCTGGGGCACCGTCGGCTACATGGTCACGCTGTTCTTCGCGGGCTGGCTCATCGCCACGTTCGGCGGCGGCATCTTTCTGCCGATGTTCGTCGGGTTGTCGATCCTGCGAGGGCTCGTGGCGTTTGGGCTGCCGCGCTTCCGGGGGCCCGAGGGCGAGACGGCGCCCGTCAGCTCCGGTGCAGCGCAACTGCGCGATGTGATGAAGCCGTTCTTCGTCCTGCCGCTGATCGGCTTTTCGATGGTCTACGCCACACACATCGTGCTCAACGCGTTCCAGGCGTTGCTCTGGATGGAGCAGGGGCTATCGCCCGACCTGATTGCGCCATTGCTGGCCCTCGCGGCCTTCGCCGAGGCAGCGATCATGTTCGTGTTCGGCAAACTGGCCCGGCGTTTCCCGGCCCGCAGCCTGATCCTCCTCTCCGCCGTCACCGCGGTTTTCCGCTGGATCTGCATGGGCTTCCAGCCGGATCTTGAGTTCCTGATTCCGCTGCAGCTGCTGCACGCCTTCACCTTCGCGGTCGGCTTCATGGGGTGCGTCCACTTCATCGCCAACTGGACCAGCGACGAGATCGCCGCCGAGGCGCAAGGCTTCTTCCAGATGCTGCAGCAGATCATGAGCGTCATCGCCCTGATCGCCTTCGGCTGGCTCACCGGGATGATGGGCGCCAAGGCCTATTTCATAGCGGCCGCCTTCGCGTTGCTGGGCGCTGTACTGATCTGGCTCTCGATCGCCATGCAGGGTCCGAAGCGGCGGACGGAGGCGCGGCTCGGGTAGGATCCGCGCCCTGCTACCATTGCTCCAGCGACGCCGGATGCCTCCGGGCGGCTCATCCCAAAGAAAAAGGCCCCGCGGTTTCCCACGGGGCCTGTAGTCGAGGTCAAACCTTAGGCGTCAGCCGAGGCGGCCGCTGGCGTGGGCCAGCATTGTGTAGACGCGGCCGCGATCGCTGAGCAGGTACTCGCGGGTTTCGCCGGCCGGGTTCGGCCCGGTAGCGGCGCGCTTCAGCAGCTGCTCGAACTCGGCCATGTAGGTGGCGGCGGTCTTGGCGAAGTCCTGGTCGCGCTGGACGCGCTTCCTGACTTCGTCATAGGTCGCCTGGCCGCCCAGCGTATAGATGCGGCGCGAGAAGACGTTCTGTTCGCCGGCCTGGTAGCGCTGCCAGGCATCGGCCAGCGCGGCCGGTTCCATGGAGCGGGCGATTTCCTCGGTCAGCGTCGAGAGGTTTTGTGCCGGGGCAGCAGCTGGCGCGGCAGGGGCCGGAGCCGGAGCGGGCGCCGGAGCGGCAGCGGTCGGACCAGAGGCGTTGCGAAGCACGTCGCGCAACCAGCCGCCACCTTCCTCGGCCTTGAGCGCCGCAGCTGCGGGCTTGGCTTCGGCAACGGGCTGCGGGCGCGGTGCGGTGACCACAGTGGCCGGCACGTCGGGCATGGGCACGAACCGCGGCTGGCTGCGGGCCGGCTCAGCCTTGGGCGGCTCGGCGGCGCGCACCGGCTCCGGACGGACCGGTTCCGGACGCGGCTCGGGCCGCGAGGGGGCTTCGTCGCGAGCGATGCTCTGGCGGCTCGGGGTCGACGGGCGACGCTCATTGAGGTCGTGGGTTGCCGGCTGGGCGCGGACGATGGCGTTGAGCTCGGCGAGGGCCTCGATCTGCTCGGCCACGACGCGGCGCATGGCAGCAGCGCTCGACTTGGTCTCCTCGGGCAGCTCCATCACGCCGCGCGCCAGTTCGGAGCGGGTGTTCTCGAGTTCCGAGCCGACTTCCTTGGCAGTGGCGCGCATCGCCGTCGCCGTCTCGTTGAAGCGCTGCGTGGCGGCCTCGAGGGCCTGCTGCATTTCGAGGATCATCGTCGCCTGCGTCTGGCGCAGGGCATCGGCAGCGCGCTGGCTCTCGTTCGCCGCGGTATCGGTGAACGAACCGAGCTGCGTCGCAACGCGGTGCGACGTGCCATCGAGGGCTTCCTCGAGGAGGTTCGTGCTCTTGCCCAGCACCGACTGCATCTCGGCAGTGGCGTTGGCGAGGGCGCTCTGCACCTTGTCGGTGGTGCCGGTGAGGGCCTGCTCGAGCTGACCGGTGGTCTCGCCGAGGGCGTTCTGCACTTTCTCCGCCGTGGTGGTCAGCACCGACTCAAGCTGGCTGGTGGTTTCGCCCAGGGCGGTCTGCACCTGCTCGGCCGTATTGGTCAGCACGCTCTGCAGCTGATCGGTGGTGTCGGCGAGGGCAGCGTTGATCGTGCCGGAGGTGGCTTCAAGCGTCTCGGCAACGTTGGAGGTGGTCGAGGCGAGCAGCTGTTCCATCGACTCGCGGGCAGCGACGAGGCGCAGCTCGGTCTCTTCGACGGTGTCGGAGATCGAGTGGGCGAAGCCGCGCATGCGGGTGTCGATTTCGTCGGCGCGGGCGGTGAAGGCCTGTGCCAGCTCGTCCATGGCCGTGCGGCGCTCGTCGAGGTTGGCGAGCGTCAGCGTGCCGGAGGCCGAGAGGTTCTGCGCGGCGGTATCGAGGCTCTTGGCCTCGCTGTCGAGGTTGCCGAGCATCGAGCCGAACTCGTTGACCATCGAGGCGATCGAGGCCTGCAGGGCGCCGACATGTTCGGTCACCAGACGGCCGGCTTCCTCGGTCGAGCCGATCGCTTCGCGAACGGTGGTCGAGTAGGTGGCGGTCTGCTGGGCAACCGAGGTCTCGAGGTTGGCGAGGTTCGCCGTCGAGGCGTCGAGCACCTTCTGCAGCAGCATGTTGGAGTCGTTGAGCTTGCCCAGCGCCGTCGTCACATCGGTGAGGATGCGCGAGGTCGACTGGTTCATCAGGTCTTCGGCCTGCGAGGCATTGGTGATCAGCGCCTGGGCCAGGACGTTGCCGTGGTTCTGCAGGCTCATCTCGAGCTGAGCCGAACTGTCGGAGACCAGCGCCGAGAAGGCGTCGGTCTGCTCGGAGACGACGCGGTTGATTTCCGCGACCTTGCCGCCGATGGCGTCGGCAGCGGCCACCGCCTTGATCGAGATCAGCTCGTCGATATTGCTCGACGCCTGCTGGATCTGCGCCAGCGCGCGACCCACGGCCACGTCCATGCGGTCGGCCGTGGTGGTGACGTCGTCGGCGATATTCTGGGTGGCCGAAACGATGCGGCGGGAGATGGTCTCCTCGATGCGGTCGGCGCCGGCCTCGAGGTCGGTCATCGACTGCACCAGCGCGGTGTTGATCGCGGTGTTGAGCGAGGCCAGGCGCTCGGCCGTGATGTCGGCACGGGCGGTTATCGCCTCAGGCAGGGTGCCCAGGCGCTGGTCGACCATGTCGGTGATGGCCTTGCGGGCCGAGTTGACGCCGGTTTCGATGATGTCGGCGGCCTTGCGGGCGCTCTCGCCAACGGTGCCGGCGGCACCCTCGATGCGGGCATTCACGCCGGCTTCAGCGTCGGCCATGCGGAGGATGGCGCTGTCGATGCCGCGGCCGAGGCCTTCGCTGACTTCGGCGACCTTGGTCTCAAGCAGGGTCGAGACGGCGCCGGCGCGCTCAGACATCACATCGGTGACGTTGCGGAGGCTGGCTTCGATCCGGTCGCGGGCGGTGGCGCCCTGGGCGTCGATGGTGCGGGCCAGCTCGCTGGTGCGGTCGCCGATCGCCGCGGCGATGCCTACGGTGTGGCTGCCGAGCGTTTCGGCCAGCTGCTGGGTGCGGGTGTTGAGCGCTTCGGCGAGCTCGGCCGAGCGGGTCGACACGGTCGTCGCCAGTGCCTGAGTGCGCTGGTCGAGGCTGTCGCCGATCTGCTGGGCGTGCTGCTGCAGCGTCGTGTCGAGCGCCTGGGTGCGCTGGTCGAAGCTATCACCGATCTGCTGCGCATGCTGCTGCAGGGCGAGGTCGATGGCCTGCGTGCGGGTCGCGACCGACTGGTCGAGCGCCTGCGTACGGCTGGCAACAGACTGGTCGAGCTCCTTGGCGCGGCTGGTCAGCACGTTGTCGAACTGCTCGACGCGGGCGCCGAGCGCCAGGTCGATGGCCTGAGCGTGGGTGATGATGTTGGTGTCCATGGCGCGGGCATGGCCGGCAATGGTCACATCGAACGCCTTCACGTGCTCGTCGAGCGCGGCGCTCAGCTCGCCGTGGCGGCTCTGCAGCGTCTCGTTGAGCAGCTGGGTGCGGCCGTCGAGGGCGTCGGCGATGATCTGTGTGTGGCCCTCGAGCGAGTCCGAGATTTCGCGCGAACGGTTGGCGATCGACTCGGTGATCTGCTTGGTGCGCTGGCCGAGCGTCTCGGTCATCTCGCGGGTGCGCTGCGACACAATCTCGTTGAAGTGCTCGGACTTCTCGTCGAGCGCCATCTCGAGGACGTTGGCGCGGGCGGCGAAGCTCGCATTGTTCTTGTCGAGGGCGGCGATCAGCTTGTCGCCCTTGTCGCCGATAACGCCGTCGAGGCTCGACAGACGGTTGTCGATGACCACAGCAATCTCGTCGAGGCGAGCGTCGAACTGCGCGAGGTTCTGCGAACCGGCGCCGGTCAAGGTGACGCGGGCGCGTTCCGTGGTGTCGTCGAGGGCGCCCGACAGCTCGATCATCGCCGACTGCAGGCGCGATTCCATCGAGTTGACCTGGATCTGCACCTGCTCGTCGAGCTGGTGGCTGAGGCCCGAAAGCAACTGCTCGGCTTCGCGAGCGCGGCCGGTGATATCAGAGGCGATGCGGGTGCCGATCATGTCGAGCGCGCTCGACACTTCATGGCCACGGTCGCGAAGCTGGTCGAGCAGCGTGATGCCGCCCTGGCTCAGGAGCTTGGCCAGCGAGGAGGTGCGGTTGTCGATGGCGTCCGACAGGGTAACGGCGCGGCTGTCGAGAGCCTCGGTCAGCGATTGCATGCGGCCGTCGATCACCGAGCTGAGTTCCATCGTGCGGTTCTCGAAGGCGCCCGAGATCGTGCCGGCACGGTCCTCGAGCGTGATGTTGAGGCGCGAGGCCGAGTCATCGAGCGCGACCAGCAGGTGGCTGGTGCGCTGGTCGATCAGCGACACGAAGCTCTCGGTGCGCTCGCCGAACGCGCCGTTCAGCGAGTTGCCGGCGGTTTCGAGTGCCTTGGTCAGGTTGCCGCCGCTTTCGACGATGGTGCCTGCGATGCGCTGCGAAATCATGTCGAGGTCGAACACGAGGCCGGTGTGGCTCTCGGTGATGGCTTCGCGGACGCGTTCGGTATTGGTGATCACCGCTTCGCGCTGGCTGGCCAGTTCCTGGATCAGGGCGCGCATGCGGGATTCATTGTCGGAATAGGTGCGTTCGAGCGCGGTGACCTCGTTGTGGATCATCACTTCGAGCTCGCCGGCGCGCGACAGGGCTCGTTCGAGGCCATCGCCCAGCGCGTTCACCTCGCGGCGCACGGCCTGGCCGACCGAGGCGACCTTCTCGGACGCGGTGGTTTCCGGCTCGGCGAGGCGGATCGCCGCCTGCGTCACAGCTGCGGCAGCATTGCGGAGGTCCTGCGCACGGCGGATCAGCGTGGCGATGGCAAAAATGCCGATCACCGGCACGATGGCGAGTGCGAGCAGGCCGATGAAGTCGTTCGAGCCCCAGAAGGCCGCGGTGCCCATGTCGGCGCCATTGCGGATCATCGCCACCAGTGCGATCGCGACCACCCAGCCGAGCGCCACCAGCCCGGCAACCATGGTCGGCGCGCCGGACGATTTCGACTGCAGGCCGTAAAGGATCTTGGAGGAGGGGAAGCGGTCGTCGTTCGCCACCGAACCGGTCTGCGCCGCGAACTTGTCGGCGGTGCGCTGACGCTCGGAGCGGGGCGAGTTGTCCCTCGGCATCGGCCTTGGGGCGGCCTTTTCCGCGGGCGCTTCTTCAGCCGCAGCGGGCTGGTCCAGGTTCGCGAAAACCGAGTCTTTCAGCGCGTCCTCGACGGCGGAAAAAGCGAGCGTAGCAGGATCGTTCTGGGGTGTTGCGGTCTTTTTGGCCATAACTCTTTACAACTCTCGCATCGGCACTCGGCGGTCGATCAGAGCTTGCATTGGACCACCCCGGGGGTTCCGGTTAGCCGTCCAAATTGGGTAAAATGCGATTCAAATGCCCCGCAGTCTGCCCTATGCCCCACGCCGCCGCACGCTAGGTGGACCTCAAACATACATGCAATTTGAGGCAAACCGAACGCATTCTTAATGGAAGGTTAATTTCGGGTGGGAATGCGGCCGGTTAAGGGCATAGGTAAGATTGTACCCATTCATTTGGCGGCCCCTTCATCCGCTCCCGCTAGTTTGCATCCAGCCTAGAAACGGGCGGGAACGAACCAAGGGCCACGGGGATGAGCGGGAAGAACGCAGTGAAAACGGGGCAGGATGCTCCGCTTCGGGATCTCTCACAGACGCCCATCGACATGGACCATCTGGACCAGCAGTCGCTGGGTGATCCGGGGCTCCGCGACGAGGTATTGCGGCTCTATGCCGAGATGTCGAGCGTCTACCTCGGCCGCATCGAGGACAGCACCTCGATCCCGCTGCTGCTCCAACATCTCCACACCCTGAAGAGCGCCGCCGCCGGCATCGGCGCCTGGGGCGTTCGCGACCTGACCAAACGCGCCGAGGATGCCCTGCGCGCCGGCAATCCGGTCAATCCCGAGCACATCCAGGACATCGCCGCCGCCGTGGTCGATTGCCAGGCCTTCATCGCCGAACTCGTCGGCGCCGAAGAGGCCTGAGCCTGCCTGCGCCGTTTGGCGCGCTTGCGACGAGGGGGCGGCACCGCTATATGCGGCTAACCCTCCCGAGCGAAGTTACATGCCCCACATCACCTATATCGAATCCGACGGCACGCGGCACGAGACCGAGGGCGAGGTCGGATCGACCGTGATGGAGACCGCGATCATGAACGGCGTGCCGGGCATTGTTGCGGAATGCGGCGGCGCCTGCACCTGCGCCACCTGCCACGTCTATGTCGACGACGCCTGGACCGAGACGGTCGGCGGCCCCTCGATGATGGAAGAAGACATGCTCGACTTCGCCTACGCAGTGAAGCCGACCAGCCGGCTGAGCTGCCAGATCAAGGTCAAGGACGCGCTGGATGGGCTCGTGGTGCACGTGCCCGAGCGGCAGGGCTGATCTCGGCAGAGTGTCCCGAACAGCGCCATCGTTCCATCATCGGCGCCCGCTATGGATTCATTTGTCGAGCTAGGTTGCCGGACCTCAACGCAATTCTAATCCGCAGCTGCTATGGGAAACATTAAAGCTATTGAATTTCAATGGCTTGTCCAAAAGAGCCGAAGTCAGTATGTATCCGGCTTCGGAAAGGCCGTGAATGGGTGAACTGAACACATTCCCCGTCAGCTACAAAGTCCAGGGTCAGCGCATCGTCATCGTCGGCGGTGGAGAAGAAGCCCTCAACAAAGCCCGGTTGGCCTCTAAGACGACTGCTTTGGTCGTCATTATCTCCCGAAACATCGAAGCCGATTTCTCTGAGCTGCCGGTCACCGTGTTGGCGCGTCCGTTCGAGGACGCCGATCTCGTTGATGCCGCACTGGTTTTCGTCGCGGACCACGGTCCGGATGGTGACGCCGCGAAGCTCGCCGCGCGCGCCCGGCGGGTGCCGCTGAACGTCGTTGACGTCCCCGAAGAGTGCGATTTCTACACCCCATCGATCATCGACCGGGCTCCGGTCACCATTGCCGTTGCCACCGAAGGCGATGCGCCGGTGCTGGCTCGGCTGATCCGGGCGCGGATCGAGGCCGCGCTGTCGCCCAACCTTGGTGCGCTGGCCAAGCTCGCCGGTTCGATGCGCGACAAGGTCTCCGCGCTGCTGCCCGGGGCCCACGCCCGCCGCTACTACGAAGAACTGGTCACCTCGCCCGAGGTCGAAGTCGCGCTGCTGCGCGGGCAGGGCGCCGACAAGGCCGAGACGCTGCTTGAGCGGCATGCCGCCGACGGCGAGAGCCCGGGCGTAGTGTGGCTGATCGGTGCCGGTCCCGGCTCCGAGGATCTCCTCACCCTGCGCGCCCAGCGGCTGCTGCAGGAAGCCGACGTGATCGTCCACGATCACCTGGTGCCTGCTGCCGCGGTCGAGATGGGCCGGCGCGATGCCGAGCGCATCCTCGTCGGTAAGCAGAAGGGCCATCACTCCTTCACCCAGGCCGAGATCAACGCGTTGATCGTGCGGCTCGGCAAGGCCGGCAAGCGGGTGGCGCGTCTCAAGGGCGGCGACCCGATGGTGTTCGGCCGCGCTGGCGAGGAAATCGACGCGCTGAAAGCCGCCGGCATTCCGTACCACATCGTCCCCGGCGTCACCTCGGCGCTGGCTGCGGCCGCAGACACGGCAACGCCGGTGACGTTGCGCAAGGTTTCCACGGGCTTCGTCCTCGCCACGGCGCACGGCGCCGAGTCCGAGGAGCTGAAGCACTGGGCGGCGCTGGCCTCGACCGGCCTGACCCTGGCGCTCTACATGGGCAAGTCGGTCGCCGGCCCGACCGCGACCCGGCTTATTGCCGAAGGCGCCGCCGCGACTATCCCGGTCGGGGTAGTGGTCAGGGCAGGGCGCAAGGATCGCGTGCTCTATCGTGGCACGCTGGGCACACTGGCCGCGGGCACGATCGAGCTTGATGACGGTCCGGCAATCATTTTCGTGGGCGAAGCGATCGCGCACGGTGACTGGAGCGACGCGATCGAACTCGCCAGCTCCGAATTCAAGGTGGCGTAAGTGAGCATGGAAATCCTCACCGGCAATGAGCTGATGAGCGGCGCGACGGTCTATCTGGACCGCGCCGGCAAGTGGGTCGAAGAGCTGCAGCAGGCCCGTGTCTTCCTCGCGGAAGAAGCGGAGGCCAAAGATGCAGCGGTCGCGGCCACCAAGAAGACCGGACGCATCAATTCCATCGAGGTCGAAACGGTCTCGCTGCGCGACGGGGTGATCCATCCCGACCGTATCCGCGAGCGCATCCGCGCCGAGGGCCCTACGGCTCCGCGCTTCGACCGGCAGCATCTCGACGAGGACGGCCATGTATCGATATGACGAGTTCGACGCCGCGTTCGTGAAGGAACGCACGGCGCAGTTTTCCGACCAGGTGGCCCGCCGTCTCACCGGCGAGCTGAACGAGGACCAGTTCCGGCCGCTGCGGCTGATGAACGGGCTCTACCTGCAGCTTCACGCCTACATGCTCCGCATTGCCGTGCCCTACGGCACGATGAGCTCGAAGCAGATGCGGATGCTGGCGCGGATCGCCCGTGACTACGATCGCGGCTATGGCCACTTCACCACCCGCCAGAACATCCAGTTCAACTGGCCGAAGCTGCGCGATATCCCGAAGATCCTCGCGGACCTCGCCTCGGTCGAGATGCACGCCATCCAGACTTCGGGCAACTGCATTCGCAATATCACGACGGATCAGTTCGCCGGCGCCACCGCCGACGAGATCATCGATCCGCGCCCGGTCGCCGAGATCCTGCGCCAGTGGTCCTCGCTGCACCCCGAGTTCAGCTACCTGCCGCGCAAGTTCAAGATCGCGATGACCGGCTCGACCAACGACCGCGCCGCGATCCGCTTCCACGATATCGGTCTGCAGGCGGCGACCAATGCCGTCGGCGAGATCGGCTGGGAAGTCTGGGTCGGCGGTGGTCTCGGCCGTACGCCGATGATCGGCAAGCAGATTTCGCCGTTCGTGCCGCATGAGCACCTGCTCGCCTATCTCGAGAGCATCCTGCGCGTCTACAACCGCTACGGCCGCCGGGACAACAAGTACAAGGCGCGCATCAAGATCCTGGTGCACGAGACCGGCATCGACACCATCCGCGAGCAGGTCGAGGAAGAGTTCGCCCATGTGAAGGGCGGCGTGCTGACCCTGCCGCAGGAAGAGCTCGACCGGATCACCAAGTACTTCGCGCAGCCCGACTACGAGCTGGTCAACGAGACCATCGTGGACGTTGCCAAGGAGAAGATACTCAACCCGCCCTATGGCCGCTGGCTCGAGCGCAACCTCAACGCGCACCGGCAGCCGGGCTATGTCTCGGTGACCATCTCGCTGAAGCCGACGGGCGGCGCGCCGGGCGATGCCACCGACAAGCAGATGGAGGTCGTCGCCGATCTCGCCGAGCGTTACTCGTTCGACGAGCTGCGGGTGACCCACGAGCAGAATCTCGTGCTTCCGCACGTGAAGATTGCCGATCTTCCGGCGGTCTACGCGACGCTCGTCGAGCACGATCTGGCCGAGGGCAATGCCGGGCAGATCACCGACATCATCTGCTGCCCTGGCCTCGACTTCTGCGCCCTGGCCAATGCCCGTTCGATCCCGCTCGCCCAGGAACTCAGCCGCAAGTTCGCCTCGCCCGAACGGCAGGCCGAAATCGGCGACCTGAAGATCAAGATCTCGGGCTGCATCAACGCCTGCGGCCACCACCATGTCGGCCACATCGGTATTTTGGGCGTCGAGAAGAAGGGCACTGAGCTCTACCAGATCACCGTTGGCGGCGATGCCACCGAGAACGCTGCGATCGGCAACATCCTCGGCCACGGCTTCGTGGTCGAAGAGGTGCCTGCCGCGATCGAGCGGCTGGTCGACGTTTACATCTCGAAGCGCATCAGCGCCGACGAGCCGTTCATCGCTGCCTACCGGCGGCTGGGCGACGCGCCGTTCAAGGAGGCGTTGTACGGCAATGCTTGATCTCGCCGTAGCCCCGGGCGTTCGCGCCCACAAGCCGGACAAACTCCGCGAACTCGGCATCATGTCGCTCAACGGCATGTTCGACGAGATGGATGGCGTGGCAGTGCTGCGCCAGGCCGTCGAGGAACTGCTGGTTGACGATGTCGCCATCGTCTCTTCGTTCGGCGCCGATTCCTCGGTGCTGCTGCACATGGTTTCGCAGGTGGACAAAAACCTGCCGGTCTACTTCCTCGAGACCGGCAAGCACTTCCCGGAGACGCTTGACTATGTCGAGACGCTGAAGAAGCACCTCGGGCTGACCAACGTCATCGCGCTCCATCCGGACAGCAAGGACATCCAACGCTTCGATCCCAAAGGCGACCTGTGGGAAACGGATCCGGACTCCTGCTGCCATATCCGGAAGACGGAGCCGCTCGATGCCACGGTTTCCGGCTTCGGCGGCTGGGTCACTGGCCGCAAGCGCTTCCAGACCGCCGAGCGTGGGGTGCTGCCGCATTTCGAGCTGACCAGCGACGACCGCATCAAGGTCAACCCGCTGGCCTATTTCTCCGATGCCGATATCACGACCTACAAGCTCAAGTATGGGTTGCCCGAGCACCCGCTGTACAATAAGGGCTACAAGTCGATCGGTTGCGCGCCGTGCACGAGCGTGGTGGCCGAAGGCGAAGACCCGCGTGCCGGCCGCTGGCGTGGGCTCAACAAGAAAGAGTGCGGCATCCATTTCGATTTCAACGGAGCCATCGCCAAACCCATGGCCGCTCAGGAATTGAACCTCTGGAAAGACGGCGCTTTCATCGCCGACCCGTTCCGCGCGTGGGCGGAAGGCGATGATGCGGGCAGCGTGCGCTATACGCACATCCCGCTGCCGGTGTTCCTCGAAAACCGTGAAGCCATCCTGGCCAACCCCCATCCGGTGGGCCTGCTGGTGTCGCCGGGCGACAATGTCGAACTGGTGCAGGGCGATCTCGATCGCTTCAGCTCCATCGCCATCAATTTCCCGGCTTTCGGCGATGGCCGCGGCTACTCGTCATCGCGCCTGATCGCCGAGCGCTATGGCTACAAGGGCGAACTCCGCGCCGTGGGCGACGTGCTGCACGACCAGATTTCGCATATGCGCCGCTGTGGCATGAACGCCTTCGTGGTCAGGCACGAGCCGACCCGTAAGGCGCTCGAAGAAGGCAAGCTGGCGACTGTCGATATCTTCTACCAGCCGGTCGGCAAGACTGAGGTGCCGCTCGGCACCCGGCCGTTCCTCC
The DNA here is from genome assembly GCF_056402875.1 of Devosia sp. P3_B2. Taxonomy (NCBI): domain Bacteria; kingdom Pseudomonadati; phylum Pseudomonadota; class Alphaproteobacteria; order Hyphomicrobiales; family Devosiaceae; genus Devosia; species Devosia sp. P3_B2. Next base: position 88,535 of record NZ_JBFUGO010000014.1, read on the forward strand.
GCCGCGCCGTCGAGAACGCCTGACACCTCCGTATTCGCGGCGGTTCCCGTAAGCGGGGATCGCCGTTTTCGCCGCGCCTAGCGTGACAGGCGGCGCGATACCTTAGCACTGGAAGGTCGAAGCGGCCTTCAGCCAAACGAGAAGCGAATGTCGAACGAAATCGTCACTGATGTGGTCATCATCGGCGCGGGCCCGGTGGGTCTGTTTGCCGTATTCGAGCTGGGTCTGCTCGATGTCAAATGCCACCTCGTCGACATTCTCGACCGTCCGGGCGGGCAGTGCGCCGAGCTCTATCCGGAAAAGCCAATCTACGACATTCCTGGTTTCCCGGTGGTCACGGGGCAGGGCCTCGTCGACAACCTGATGCAGCAGATCGCGCCGTTCGGGCCCCAGTTCCATTTCAGCCGGATGATCACCTCGCTGGTGAAGCAGGACGACGGCACGTTCGTCCTCACCACCGACGCCGACGAGACCTTCCGCTGCAAGGTGGTGGTGGTTGCTGCCGGTGGCGGTTCGTTCCAGGCCAAGCGCCCGCCGGTCGAGGGCATCGAGGCCTACGAGAACAAGTCGGTGTTCTATGCCGTCCGCAAGATGGACGATTTCCGCGACCAGGACGTGGTGATCGTCGGCGGTGGCGATAGCGCGCTCGACTGGACGCTCAACCTGCAGCCGATCGTGCGCTCGCTGACGCTGGTGCACCGCCGCGATGCCTTCAAGGCGGCGCCGGCCTCGGTCAACAAGATGAAAGAGCTGGTCATGGAGGGGAAGATCAACTTCCTCCTCGGCCAGATCGGCAAGATCGACGGCGCCGATGGCCAACTCCACCACATCCACATCACCATGGATTCCGGCGACATCCCGGTGCCGGCCACGCGCCTCCTACCGTTCTTCGGCCTCACTATGAAGCTGGGGCCCGTCGCCGACTGGGGGCTCGAACTCAACGACAACCTGATCGCCGTCGACACCGAGAAGTTCGAAAGCTCCGTCCCAGGCATCTTCGCCATCGGCGACATCAATCACTACCCGGGCAAGCTGAAGCTCATCCTCTCGGGCTTCCACGAAGCCGCGCTGATGGCCCAGGCCGCCAAGGCCGTGGTCTCGCCGGGCGAGCGCGTGGTGTTCCAGTACACGACGAGCTCGACCAAGCTGCAGAAGAAGCTCGGCGTGGTGTGATAGAAGCACCGGCCTCTCCGTGATCCTCCCCCGCGTGGCGGGGGAGGGGGACCAGCGAAGCTGGTGGAGGGGGCGGCCAAAGGCGCTATCCCCTACCTGAGGGGGCGGTTCCATCGGTGGGCGAAGTCGATGTGGTCCTTCGCGACATAGTCATCGACCATCTCTGCGAAAGAGTCGTAGACAAACCACTCGTCAGCGTCGCTGGACACCAGCACAATCTTCCCATGGTTGGGTCCTGGCGCACATTCCACCGCCCAGTCCCAACAAGAGACCATGTAGTCGCAGAATATGAGATGGGTCTCGGGGCATCCGGGGTGTTCCCATCCATCGGTCAACCATCGGCTTCTCTTATACTTGTCGGCGATGCTCGTTACGCAATCGGCCGACCAGAAAAGCACCAACTCACCGCCGTCTATTCCTTCGCCGGTCAGCGGTACATGGAGCAGATGCTCAAACAGATCGGCGGGGATTTTCACGTCGTGCTGTCGTTCGATCTCCTGAACCATCGCCTGGTCGGGAAAGGGAAAGCCGCAGTCCTCCAGTGGCGCGAAGATGTCCTTGTAGATTCCGCCGCCGCTATAGCCGCTTTGCCGCCAGCGGGTATGCAGCTTCTCATAGGGCCTCATCTGGTCCTCTCAACGTTCAATGGCGGCCTGTATGTATAGTAACCGTACCTTCGAGCGGGGCACCACGGGCCGCGGTGTAAACCGCTACCCCAAAAGGCCACTTCCCCTGAAAACTCTGTGTGCTATTAGGGCCGCCACGAAAACGCGCGACGGCCTCATCTGATGAAAATCCTCGTCACCGACCAGTCTGGTACCGAACACGAGCTCGAGGGGCTCGATGGCTGGCGCACGATGGAAGTGATCCGCGACTGGGGCCTCAACATCAAGGCCGAGTGCGGCGGTGCCTGTTCGTGCGCCACCTGCCACGTCTATGTCGATGACGAGTGGTTCGACAAACTCCCGGCGCCAAGCGACGACGAGGAAGACCTGCTCTACTCGACGCTCGACAAGAAGCCGAACTCGCGGCTGAGCTGCCAGATCCTCTTGAACGAGGATCTCGACGGCATGCGCGTCACGCTGGCCCCGAGCGCCGCCAAGGACTCCGAGGCGGCATAGTCCCCGCTGCCCATCAGATACGAAAACAGCGGGCGTCCGGAGGTCACTGGACGCCCGCTGCACTTGGCTCCCGTTGGCGGCGGACCCGGGAGCGCCGGGCTCTGATATGGCCCGTTAGCGAAGCTGCGCTTCGGCCGTCGCGGCAGGACGCAGCAAACTTCCGTAGACCCAGCCTGTCCGGCCGGTCTCGTCGGTGATCAGCACCCAGCCCTGCACGTTGTCGCTGATGTTGACCCAGCTGCCGCCCTTGAGTGTGAATACCTGGGGCTGGGTCTTTTTCGGGCCCGCCCGGACCCGAAGCGCTTCCACCGCGACGGTGTGGCTGAACGCCGGTGCCGGCAACGCCGCCAGTGGGTCTGGCGTAGCGACAGCGATGGGTGCCACCGGCACCGATCTGGCGACATTGAGGTCGTCCGCCTTGGCTTGCGGCAGGCGGGCCATGTAGCTGGGCTTGAGATTGGTGGTCTTGACCGGCATGGCCGCGGCGACGCTGCTCACCGTGTCAGCGCTGTACTTCAATCCCCCAACGGTCAGTGTGCCGGAAACCAGCGCCACGGCCGAGAACGTGGCGAGTGAGACAAGCAAGTGGGCCAATTGCAGCTCCCTTGTTGGAGAGCCGCAAAGCCGCGCCGGACTTGCTCTTCTTGCTCGTGCGTCCGGCTGGCCACGGGCTCTCGTAGCGATATTAAGTTCCGAGGCAGCAGGAAGTTCCGTCGCGCCGTGGAATCGCCCCCGGCGGCGGCCCGGCGCCTCAGCTCCGCGCCGCCAGTGGGCGTCGGGCCTAAGCCGCCTGCTCCAGCGCCTCGACGTCGCGCCCGGCCTTCAGCGTCCTGGTGTACCAGGCCAGCTCGTCGAGCATCGCCGTCACGGTCGGCGCCAGGTAGTCGTAGTCGGCAAAGTCCTTGCCGCCGCGCAGCATGCCGAGCAGCGGCTCCATATTGATGTGGACGCCGGCCTTCATCGGCACCATGCTGAGTTCCACTGCCATCAGCCGAAGCTGCTCCACCGCGCGCGCCGCCCCCACGGCGCCATAGCCGAGGAAGGCAGCCGGCTTCCGCGCCGGCTCGTCGTAGATATGGTCCAGCGCGTTCTTCAGCACACCCGAGATCGAGCGGTTGTATTCGGCGGTGACGAAGATGTAGCCGTCGAGCTCCGACACTTTCCGCGCCCACTTCAGCGCCACCTCGTTGGTCTGCGGCACGAAGCGCGGCGAGCCGACGGCGTCGAAGAACGGGATCGGATAGTCGCGCAGGTCGACGATTTCATAATCGGCGTCGCCGCGGGTCTTGGCGATCTCGAGCACCCATTGGGCGGGGCGGTCGGCGAAGCGGGTTTCGCGGGTGGTGGAGAGGATGATGCCGATACGGGGCTGGGTCATTTGGATGTCTGCCTTGTCAGGAATGCATGGGTGGCCACCAACGGAGACCTAGTCACCGTCAGTAACTGGCGCTATGTTGGTGACTACCTCTGAGGTGCACAAGACGGCACCGTTTCTTCACGGAGTTACCCATGGACGACCTGGTCACCCACACGGAACTGCCGGCAGCGACCGCCTCCGACGCCGTTGCTGCAGCGTTCGAAGCCGTCCGTACCGAGCCGCACAACTTTGCCGAGTGCCAGCGCGCCATGCTGCCAGTGCACGAGGTGCTGGCACAGATCAGCGGCAAGTGGACGATTCTCGTGGTGCGCGGCCTCAGCGACGGCTCCAAGCGCTTCTCTGAGCTGAAGCGGCAGATCGACGGCGTCTCTCAGAAGATGCTGACCGCGACGCTGCGTGATCTCGAAAAGGATGGCTTCGTCTCCCGCAAGGTGACCCCGTCGATCCCCCCGCGCGTGGACTATGCGCTGACCGAAATGGGCGAGGAGTTGCAGGAGCCGCTGCGGGTCATCGGCAACTGGGCTCATCTCAATCGCCACCGCGTCGAGGAAGCGCGCGAGCGCTTCGCCGAGCGCGAGGCCGAGGCCCGCGCCCTGGCCTGGTGATCAGGCGGGCTTTAGAGCCCGCGCACCGGCCCACTGGTTGACGATCAGCCCGGTCATCACCAATAGCACGCCGACCACCTGAAGCGGCGCCGGGACCACGTTGCGGATCACCGCATCGAGGATGAAGGCCACCACCGGCGTGATCAGCACGAACGGGATCACCGAGGCTGCACCGAGCGCCACGATGGCCCGGAACCACAGGATGAAGGGCAGGGCGGTCAGCACCACCGCAAGGATCGCCAGCCCCAGCACGTTGCTCCACTCGATCGACGCCGGCAGGTCGCCGATGAGCAGCGCCAGCACAGCGAGCTCGGTGCCGCCGATCAGCAACTGCCAGGCGGTGAAGCTGACCAGTGACATCTCGGCCGGCCGGCCCCAGCGGTTGATCAGGATGCCGCCCAGCGAGCCGGCGACCACGCTGCAGAGCGCTGCGACGACCCCGAGCATGTCGATCCCCGCATCGCCGCGCAGGATCACCAGCGTCACACCAACCGCGCCGATCAGGATCGAGACGATCTTCAGCAGCGTCGGCGGCTGGCTGAGCAGGGCCCAGGCGAGGAGGATCGTGATCAGCGGTCCCAGCGTCTGGAACGTTCCGGCAACGCCCCCCGGCAGCCGGATGGCCGAGATGAACAGCAGCGAAAAGAACGCCCCGAAGTTCAGCGTCCCCAGCACGATCAGCTTGGGCCAATAACCCCTCGGCACCATCTGCCGGGCAAACGCCAGCAACAGCAGGCCACCGCCCAGCGCCCGCACCGAGCCGATGAAGATCGGGTTATGCGGCAGCATGGTAGTGGTGATGATGTAGGTGAAACCCCACAGGATCGCCGCGCACAGGGCAGCCAATTTCAGGTTCATCGCGGGGCTCGGGAATCAGGTGGAATGGCGAGCGTAGGACCCACGAGCTGGGCTGGATAGTGCCACAGCGCATCTCCCTCCTTGCGGGGGAGAAAGCGAAAGCTCGGGTTTAGCGCAGCCAAACCCTTAGTTTTCGCAAGAGGGGGGACGTTCTGGCCACGGTGCCCTCCACGTCCCCCTCTTGGAATTTCCAAGGCTTAGCCCAGAAGCTAAGCCCAGGAAGTTCCATTCTCCCCCGCAAAGGGGGAGATGGGCATCGAGTTCGTCTGTCCATTCATCCCCCGTTCACCGTCGGCGACATACGCAGCGCGCGCTTCGCGGGGGGCTTCGCGAGGGTCACGATGGACTTCTATACAATCTTCAAATTCCTGCATGTGCTCGCAGCCATGGCCTGGTTCGGCGGCGGCGCGGTCATGCTGCTGCAGGCGGTGCTGGCCATGCGCCAGGGCGACGACGAAAGCCTGATGCGGGTCACGGGCGGTCTCGGCAGCCTTGCCATGCTGTGGTTCCTGCCGGCCTCGGGGCTGACGCTGCTGTTCGGCCTCGTCACCGTGCTGCTCGGCAACCTCTGGGGCGAGGCGTGGGTCATTCTTGGGCTGCTCGGCGCCCTGGCCAGCTTCGTCGTCGGCCACTTCTTCCTGCGCCCGATGGGCGAGCAGGCCGCCGGGCTCATTGCCGATGGCAAGGTCGCCGAGGCCGCCGTGTTCGGCAGCCGGATGATCCGCATCGCCATGGTTGATTACGCCAGCATCGTCGCCATCGTCGCGCTGATGGTGCTCAAGCCCGGCTGGACTGACATTCTGGCACTGCTCGTGATCTACGGCGGCCTCGGCATCGCCGCCTTCCTCATCCTCGGCGGCAGGGAGCGTCTCAGGGCACTCCGCGCCGAGTGAGCGCTGGTGATCGCCGCCTTGCTTGGGGGCGGGTGGCGATCACCGGTGGGACTCAGTCGTCCTCGTCTTCATCCTCGTCGTCATCATCGTCTTCATCGTCGAAATCCATGTCGACGAGTTCAGCGACTTCCACCGTGCCGCCATCGGCGAGCACCGGGCAGCCCTTGGCGATGGCGAGCGCAGCGTCCATGTCGTCGGCCTCGACGATCGAGTAGCCGCTGACGGCATCGGACGGGGCAGGGCCCACCGAACCATCGGACCCGACGGTCATTGTCGCGCCGACCGGGCTGCCGAGATCCAGCATCGCCTCACCGGTGGCTTCGAGCCATTCGTTCCAGGCCAGCATCACAGCCGCCTGCGCCTCTTCGCTCTCGGGGTTGCCACCGCCATGGTAGGCCAAGAGATAGTTGGGCATCGCGCATCTCCATATCGCCGGCAAAGTGCCGGATAGGAAACGGGTAGCCCGTCGATGCGACTCTTGTGTGAAGGCGATCAGGCGGTTTTGCGCTCGATTTCCTCGACCGTCTGCTGCGGCGCAGCGAAGCGGCCGATCCAGTCTGTGAAGCGCTCCACCCAGATACCCAGATTGGTGCGGATACGCTCGTCGGTGATACTGCCGTCGTCGTCAATCGAGCCGGGGCGAGACTGGAAATAGATCTCCGGCGCGCCCATCAGCGCGAGGCCCAGCACCGGCAGGATGGAGCGCAGGTGCGCCTGCGCGGCCGCCGTGCCGCTGACGCCGCCGGTGGCGCCGGCAATCGCGGCGGGCTTGCCCGACCACACGCCATCCCCATAGGGCCGCGACGGCCAGTCGATGGCGTTCTTCAGGATGCCCGGAATCGAACGGTTGTACTCGGGGGTGACGAACAGCACGGCGTCGGCTGCCGCGATCTCGCGCTTCAGCCGGATCACCTCGGCCGGCGGATCGTTCCACAGCGCGTCGTCATAGAACGGCAGGTTGCCGATCTCGATATAGTCGAACGCCAGCCGGCCGGCAGCCAGCTTTTCCAGCGCCTTGGCGAGCTTGAGATTTGACGAAGTCGGGCGTGTGCTCCCGACGAAAACGGCAACCCGGTACATCGGTGCCCCCTTGGTTACAATTTGTGACTGGGGGTGGATATGTGCCTATGGTTCGAACGGCGCAAGGCGGCACAAAGTTGTAACCGGCATCCGCCCGACAAATGAAGGCCGGGCATGGGCCCGGCCCCCTCAGAAGGGCAAATGGTCCTTACAGCGTGTCGCGCAGCCAGGCGGTGGTCTTGTCGACCACCTGCTTGCCGATCTCGGGCTGCTCGCTGTAGACGCCGAGCATGTGGTCGGCGCTGGGAATGGTCAGGGCTTCGGTCTTGCCGGCGGCCAGTCCGAGATACTGCTGGAAATAGCCGGTGGCAGGGTCGGCATCGCCGGCGATGGTCAGGAACGGCCCGGCATACCCGGAGAACCGCGCTGCGAGATCGTGCTTGGCGAGGCTGTCGAAGAACGTCTGCTTCAGTGTCACGATGCGCCAGCCGAGATCGACGCTGGCGACACCCTTAGTCTTCGCCTTATCGTAGAAGTCCTGGCCGAGGAACTCGTGGAACTCCGCCTGCAGGTCGCCCATCTGGCCCCACACCACCACCGACTTGAAGTCGTCGGGCTCGAGCATGGCGACCGCAGCGCCGAAGCTGTAGCCGATGACGCCGACCCGGGCCGCATCGATGCCGTCGACGCCGGCGAGATAGGCGCGGGCCTCAGCGGCATCCGCGGCCAGCCCCTCGAGCGTGGTGTCGGCCATGTCGCCGGTGCTCTCGCCATAGCCGCGGAAATCGATGCGCAGCGAGGCGATGCCTTCGGCGGCCAGTGCCGCGGCCTGCTGGGCAAACAGCCCGCCCACTTCGTCACGCGAGCTGCCGAAGCCGTGCAGCATCACGACGGCCGGGCCGGTGGCGCCGGCGTCGGGCACGGACAGGGTACCCTTCACACCGCTGGGCAGGTCCACGACCGTCTCGGACGCGAGGGAAACACTGGCCAGCAGCGCGAAAGCGAGGGTGGCGGCGGTCTTGGTGCTGGTGCTGAGGATCGACATCGACATTCTCCGTTGTTGGCGCGAGGCCGGGTGATGTCGTCAGTTCTAGCGACGGGGACCGGACCGAGATTGGAGAAATCCGACAATGTGGGAGTAGCGAGAGCCGGTGCGGCCGACCCCCACCCCTGACCCCTCCCCCTCAACAAGGGGAGGGAGACGCACGCTCGGGCGCCAGTGTGATGGTCTCCCTCCCCATTCTTAAGGGGAGGGGACAGGGGTGGGGGTCGACTCCCCGCCGGCAACGGCACTCCCCGCCTACTTCTTCTCCGCATTGAGCACGTTCGCCAGCTCCGGGATGAAGTCCTTCACCATCGGCTGCTTCACCACCTCGAACGGCAGCGGCCGCACCACGCGCATCGCCGCGATGCCGACGCGCACCGTCATCAGCCCGTTGACCACGCCCTCGCCGAGCCGCGCCGAGAGCTTCGAGGCCAATCCCTGGCCCAGCAGCTGCTCGACCACGCCATCAGTCAGCACCAGCCCACCCGTCACCGCCAGGTGCGCGAGAATCGCGCCGATCAGCCGCCACGTGCCGATGAAGCCCGGTCGCGCGCCGTAAAGTCGGGCGATGTCGCCGCCCAACCGGACGCTCTCGAAGATCACGAAGGCAATGTCGATCAGCGCCCGCGGCGACACCGCCGTCACCAGCGCCACGCGCCGGGCCGAGGCCGCCGTCAGCGCCCGTGCCCGGGCATCGAGCGGCGCCATCAGCAGCCGCTCACCCAGCCGCACATGCTCGGCCCCATCGAAGATGTGATGGGCATTGCTCTCGAGCTCGTCCCGTGGACGGGCCAAATCGGGCCGGCGGGCGTATATCTCGAGCAACTCGCGGGTGATCGCCGCGCCGTCCTTGTTGCGATCGCTGGCCAGCGCCGCGATCGCTGCATGGCGCAGCCGGTCCAGCGCCCTCAGCCGCATCAGCGATGCGACCTCGCGAATGATGATCACCACCAGCGCGATCACCAGCACCGCTAGCACCGCCAGCCCGACCCAGCCGAGCCAGGGCTGCGCAGCGAACAGGTCGGCGATCAGTCGTTCCGCCGCCAGCCCCAGCGCCAGCGACACCAGGATGCCGCCGGCGGTCCATGCCACCCGCCCAACCCAGCTGAGCAGGCGCGGCGGCCGCGCCGTGTCGTCCAGCGGCACGTCGATATCAGTGATCGGCTCGATGCTCTCGGGCAGCGCGACAGCCTGCGCCGGCTCGAACGCCCGAGGGCGGCGCGGTTCGTCGGCGGCCGTGCCGCTGGTGGAGACCGTGCGGGCAAAGGGCGGTTTCATTTCAGCCAGTCCCCGATCAGGTAGTCGAGCGCACGGTCGAAACGGATGTGCGGCAGCACCACGTTGCCCTCGGCGTTCTTGTCCAGCCGCTGCGGCGGCTGGAACCGCATGAACTTGAGTGCAACCGGGCGGCCGTCCTCAAAAAGCGAGTCCGGATGTTCCGGCAAGTCCCCGGGAAACAAGGCGATTTCGGTGTTGCCGTCATAGGTGGTGCCATCCAGCACCTCACCCTTTTGCGGCGTCCCAACGATCACCTCATGCCGCTCGCCCCCCTCCTCGATGACGCTCTCGCGGGTGGCGCGGATCGCCGCGATGGCCATCGAGCGGGTCTCCGCCCCGGCGAACCGGGCCTTGCGTGCCGCATCGGCGACCAGCCGGTTCATCACCGCTTCGAGCCGGTCGTGGCTGGAGGAATGTATGTGGTCGGCCTTGGTGGCGGCGAACAGGATCCGGTCGATCCGCCGCGCCACCAGCCGGATGATCGGATTGTTGTCGCCCTGCCGGAAGCAGGCAAGGATATCGGTGAGCGCGGTTTCGAGATCGGCGACAGCGGCCGGCCCGGCATTCAGAGCCCGTAGCGTGTCCACCAGCACGACCTGCCGGTCCAGCCGGGCGAAGTGATCGCGGAAGAACGGCCGGACGACGATCGCCTTGTAGGCCTCGTATCGTCGCTCCAGCATGGCGTAGAGGCTCGACGAGCGCACCGGCCCTGTCGGCGGCGGCAGCGGTGCAAAGGTCAGCGCCGGGCTACCCTCGAGGTCACCCGGCAGGAGGAACCGACCCGGGGGCAGGGTGCTAAGCGCCCGTCCGTCCTCGCGGCTACGGCGCAGGTAGTCCGTGAAGGCCACGGCGAGCCGTTCAGCATCGACGTCAGTGGCCTCTTTCGAGCTGTCCGTTTGTTGTAATTCGTTCAGGAATGCAGCGGACTCGGTTTTTGAATGGGGCAGCTCTGCTCGCCTAAGTGCCTGCTCGCTCCATTCCGCAAAGCTCAGCGAAAGCAGCGGCAGGTCGAGCAGCCACTCGCCGGGATAGTCGACGATATCGAGATTAAGCACCGTCGGTCCGAACATCCCCGACACCCAGCGCTTCGACTGGAACTTCAACGTCAGCCGCAACTGGCTGATCTTCCTCGTCGATTCCGGCCAGTGCGGCTCCTTGCCGGTCAGTGCCGCGAGATGCTGCTCGTAAGCAAAACGCGGCACGCCCGCATCCGGGTGCTCGGCCAATCGGGCGCCGATAAAGCGCCCCTCGGTCAGCGCCGCAAACCCCGGCAGCCGCCCGCCGGTTAACAGGTTATGGACCAGCGAAGTGATGAAAATCGTTTTGCCAGCACGACTTAGGCCGGTAACACCAAGCCGCAAGGTCGGCGTGAATGGGGCGGCGGCCGCATCGGCGAGGTTGCCCAGCGCGATGCCGATCTCGTCGGTGATGGTCGTCGGCGATTGCGGCATCAGGGTCCCCGGATCGCCGGGAAGGTAGGCGGTCCCCGCACGATTGCAAGGCTACCGCGCTGGGCGCTCTAGAGGAATCGTGATCGCACGGTTGGGGGATTCTTCACTGTTGTTCGCCTTATCTGGGGCATGGCTTACGCTGTAGCTCGTAGCTTCGAGAGTGATGCGGCGGAACTCCTGGGTGTTCCGCGCGAGCGAACGGCTGGCGACCGACTGCATCTCGATGTCGCCAAGCTGTTGATTTCAAATAAGACCCTGCGGCTCACCGACCTCGCCATCGCCATGCGGCAGACGGCGGAGTGGGGCTCCAGCCTCGCCTCGACGATCATCGCGCTCGGGTTCGTCAGACCCATCGACTACTACCGGGCGGTCGCCGAGGTGTACGGCTTGCCGTTCGTCGATCTGCAGAAGGAGCCGATCGACGAGAGCCTGACGCGGGTCGAGGACCGCGCCGACTATGCCGAGCGCAATATCGTGCCGTGGCGCCGGATCGACGGCCGGCTGATCCTCGCCGCCACCGAAATCTCGACCGAGCACTTCCTGTGGGGCGACGAGCGGTTCGGCGCCGACAACTACGATTTCGTCATCACTTCGCCGTTCGACATCCTGTGGCAGACGCAGCAGCTGTTCCGCGAGTGGGACAGCTTTTTCGCCCGCGAGGCCCTGTACTCCTGGAAGCCCGAGCACTCGGCCAAGTTTACGGTAACGCGGCCGCAGAAGCTGGTGCTTTGGGGCATGCTGGCGGCGTTGGTGGCGGGCCTTTTGCTCGCGCCGATGGCCACTGCGGTCACGCTGATGGCGTTCTTCACCACCATCTACACGCTGACTTTCGCGTTCAAGTTCGTGCTGACCTTTGTCGGCGCCTCGCGCAAGGCTGACATGGAAATCTCGGCCGAGGCGATCGCTGCGCTGAAGGATAACGAGCTGCCAGTCTACACCGTACTGGTGCCCATGTACAAAGAAGCGAAGGTGTTACCGCTCCTCACCAAGGCGCTGAAAGGGCTCGATTATCCGGCCTCGAAGCTCGAGGTGAAGCTGGTTCTCGAGGAAGACGACACCGAGACCATCGAGGCGGCCAAGGCGCTGCGGCTGCCCGGGACGTTCGAGATCGTGCGGGTGCCCCCGAGCCAGCCCAAGACCAAGCCGAAGGCCTGCAACTACGCGCTGCAGTTCAGTCGCGGCGAGTTTGTCACCATCTACGACGCCGAGGACCAGCCGGAGCCGGATCAGCTGAAGAAGGCGGTGCTGGCGTTCCGCAACGGCGATCCGCATCTCGCCTGTGTGCAGGGGCGGCTGAACTACTTCAACCGCTCTGAAAACTGGCTGACGCGGATGTTCACGCTCGAATACAGCCAGTGGTTCGATTTCCTGCTGCCAGGCCTCGACTGGCTGAAAGTGCCGATCCCGCTGGGCGGCACCTCCAACCACTTCAAGCTCTCGGCGCTGCGCAAGGTCGGGGCGTGGGATCCCTACAACGTCACCGAGGATGCTGATCTCGGCGTACGGCTGGCGCAGGAAGGCTACACCGTCGGTGTCATCAATTCGACCACCTACGAGGAAGCCAACGGCGTCTTGCCGAGCTGGATCAAGCAGCGCTCGCGCTGGATCAAGGGCTACATGCAGACCTGGCTGGTGCACATGCGGCACCCGATCCAGCTGTGGAAGTCGATCGGCGCCAAGGGCTTCTTCTCGTTCCACTTCTTCATCGGCGCGCCGCCGTTCACGATGCTGCTGGCGCCGATCCTGTGGGTGATCACCTTCCTCGTCTGGTTCACCAACAGCTGGGATTTCGGCTGGCTGTTCCCCGAGCCGTTCGGCACCATGGCGCTGTTCAACCTGGTGATCGGCAACCTTTTCCTCGTCTATTTCGGAGTCATCGCCGCGCTGAAGCGCCGCTATTACGACCTGGTGCCGGTGGGCGTGCTGCTGCCGTTCTACTGGGTGCTGCACTCGATCGCGGCGTACAAGGCCTTCTGGCAGCTGATCTTCAATCCCCACTACTGGGAAAAGACCGAGCACGGCACGTCCAGCGTCACGCAGCAGACCCTTGAGCAGGTCAAGAGCGAGGCGGCCAAATGAGCCTCGCAGACATCACCGCCTTCGTCACGGCTCCGCCCAAGCGCGTCAAATTCTGGCGGCTCTCCACGGTCGCGGTGACCGTCACGGCGCTTTCAGCCTTCCTGTGGCTGGCGCAGTACGTCATCGACAACGGCTTCCTGCGCCGCGACATCGCCGCGTTGCAGGCCGGCGAGGCCTGGCGTACCGGCGGCTGGCTGTCGCACGCGGTGCTGCGGATCGTCGGGTTGATCCCCTACACGCAGGTGCAGCAGAGCGTGCTGTCGCTCACCGCCGCAGCGGCCACCGGGCTGATGTTCGGCATCCTCTATCATCGCATGCGCGCCAACGGATGGTTCGTCATCGGCACGGTGCTCACCCTCGTCGCGCTGGGGCTCCATGCCGACGTGCTCTACGTCACCACCGCCGCCAGCCGCGGCCTGCCGCTCTACTTCGCGTTCGCGGCGCTGATCCCGGCCATCCGTGGCATCGAGGATGTTGGAGACGTGCAGTCCGCCATCGGTCTCGGCCTACTCATGCCGCTGCTGCTGCTCGCCAGCCCCATCACGACGCTGCTGATCCTGCCGTTCGCCCTTGGCGCCGCGCTTGCCGAGCCCGACGGCCGCCGCGATCCCCGCGCGTTTTTCGCCATGCTGCTGGTAGCCATTCTGCCGTCGCTGATCGTCGCCGTGGGGATAATCGGCTTTATCGCGCAGGCGCGGCTCGATGTAGCCGCGGCGCTGCTCCCCTATGTCGCCACCTACGGTACCCTGCGGTTCGGCGACGTCGGCACCAGCCTGTTGTCGCTCGTCACCTTTGCGCCGGTAATGGTGGTACCGCTGGCCTACTGCTTCTGGCCCAGGCTGCCGGAGAAGCGGCATGTGTTCAGCGCGCTCGCCGTCATCGTGCTCCCGGTCTATCTCGCGGTTGCGCGGGTCATCCTCAACACGCAGATGCAGGCCTTTGTGCCCGCGGTGGCGCTCCTGGCGGCCTTCGCCTCGTGGCTGGCGGTGGTGCGCCTGCCGATGCCCCTGCGGCTCTTCGCGCTGGTCATGCTGGGTGTTTCGGTTATTCTCAGCTGGACCGTCACGGGCTTGTGGGATGATCCGCTCTGGAAGGCGGCGTTGTTCAACGCCGTGCCGGGCGAAGTCGGCAACCTCTCCTTGCGGCCAGGCGTTTGACCTCCCAGCAAAAGGAGGACGAAATGCACAAGCCCGTCGTCGAAATCGACACCACCATCGCCGCGCCTGCCGCCACGGTCTGGAAGGCCATGCAGAAGGGCGCCATGTTCCCCGGCACGACGATCGACACCGACTGGAAGATCGGCCATCCCATCACCTTCAAGGGCGAGTGGCAGGGCAAGAGCTTCACCGATCGCGGCGAGATCCAGAGCCTTTCCGAGGCCAAGGAACTCAGCTTCACCCATTGGAGCGACAAGGACGGCTCCGCCAAGCGCCCGCCCAGCTACCACGTGGTAAAGTATCAGCTGGAACCAACCGGCCAGCGCACCAAGGTGACGCTCAGCCAGTTCAACGAGGGCGAGGAGACGCAGGTAGATGCCAAGACGAGGGTGGAGTTCGAGAAGAACTGGTCGATGATGCTCGACGGGCTGAAGAAGTCGGCCGAGGGGATGCACTGACTGCAGCAGACGCCCCCTCCCGGCCTTCCTCTTCATGGGGGATCGGAGGGGGCGTCTCTCTCAGTTTTCGCGCGAACGAATTGAACGAATATCGTTCTATCCGTTCAGCCCGATCTTCTCGAGCTCGTACGGCGTCGTCTGGTAGATCTCATTGATCCAGTTCTGGAACAGTAGGTGCGCATGGCTGCGCCAGCGGTTCTCCGGCTCCACCGTGGTGTCGCCGTTGGGGAACAGGTTCACCGGTGGCGGCGTATCGAGCCCGGCCTTCACGTCCCGCTCGTACTCGTCCGCCAGCGAGCGGTTGTCATACTCGAGGTGGTTCAGCATGTAGAGGGCAGGGCGCACCTTGTCCTGCAGCATGCAAACGCCGATTTCCTCATTGTCGATAAGGACTTCGAGGTCTTTGCCAAGGCTGTTCCGGTCGATGTCGTTGTAGCGGCTGACCGGGATCATCGGGCTGTCCGAGAAACCATGCAGCCACGGCGTCTGCGGGCCGACCAGCTTGTGCCGGAACACCCCGAAGGCCTTGCTGGGCATGCGGTAGCGCTTCGCCCCATGGAAATGGTGCAGCGCCGCCTGGGCGCCCCAGCAGATGAACATCGTGTGGTGCACGTTGGTCTGCGTCCAGTCCATGATCTCGAGCATTTCGGACCAGTACTTGACCTCCTCGAACGGCATGTTGGCCACCGGCGCGCCGGTGACGACAAAGCCGTCAAACCTCTTCTCCCGCACCTCTTCCCAGGTGGAATAGAAGCTCTTGAGGTACTCTTCCGAGGTGTTCTTGGACTTGTGGTCGCTCACCCGCACCAGTGTCAGGTCGACCTGCAGCGGCGTCGCGCCGATCAGCCGGGCGAACTGCGTCTCGGTGCGTTCCTTGTTGGGCATAAGGTTGAGCAGCCCGATCTGCAGCGGGCGGATGTCCTGGCGAGCGGCGCGGGAGGAGTCCATGACCATGACACCCTCCGATACAAGGGTCTTGGCCGCAGGCAGGTGGTCAGGGATACGAATGGGCATGATGTCCCTCTAGATGGGTAAGCGATCGGGTGAACTGAAGCGGCGCCGCGGACGGCGCTATCGCATTCGCTTCCGGATCGCTCCCGCCACGAGGTCGAGGAATTCGTCGCCATCGCGCACCGTGGCGAGGTCGCTGGCTTCGATGGTGTAGCCGAAATTGTCGGCGAGCAGTTGGTAGCGTGGCAGCCGATCTTTCAGCAGCGCCTCGAAACCCCACGCGCCAAAGGCATCCGGATCGACGTCGGCGTCGTCCTTGACCTTGTTGAGCTTCTTGAACTCGGCCCACTTCTCGACGAGGAAATGTGGCTGGTAGTACATCGGCTTGGGGCTGTGCTTGAAGCGGCGGACCAGTTCCGCCGTGTCGTGCTCGGTGCCCCGGATGTAGAGCAGCAGGGTGCTCGAAGTCAGCGCCTTAATCACCGGATCCTCGGCATTGGCCGGGTCCACCACCTCGATCAGCGAACCGCCGGTGTCGGCGATGAAGTTCGAGTAGCCATAGAGCGTATCGGCGCGCTCGATGAAGTAGGGCACATCCTCGAGCGCCGCGATCTCGGCAATCCGGTGCTGCTCCTGCCGCCGCTGGTACTCATCGAGCGGCAGGCCGCCACGGCGCGTATCGCCCGGCCGCCCAAGATAGGTCGAGAGCGGGTCGAGGTTGGCGAAGGTGATGTTGCTGTCGATCTTGATCGAGTCCGAGCGCAAGAGGTCTCGCAGGAACGGCACCTTCATGGCCTCGGCCTTGAAGTTGTCGACAATGAACTCGCCCATGTAGCGCGTGCCGATGCGGTAATCGGCCGAGTAGTGGAACCACTGGTGCTTGCGCAGCAGCGCCGCCAGCCAGGTCTTGCCGACGCCGGCCATGCCGAACACCGTCACGGCGTGACGCGGCGCGCTCAGGAAGTCCTCGGCGGAGTTGAACAGCATAGGGGCGGGTCCGGTTCGGCGCATGGATTTAGACGATGCGCGCAGAGCGGACAAGGGCAGGGGCTCCGGCGAGATCTCATGCTATCGGCAATTCCTGCCGCATAGCTCGGACTCTTTTGCCTTGTTATCGCCGCACCCGTTACCGGCGTGCCAGAAAACCCAGCAAATTCAACGGTATCCCGATCTGGCATCACCCTTGCATTGCTTTACCCGAACCCGCGTGTCCGCACGCCAAATGGGGGTATGGAGCAAACTATGGGCATCTACGGCGCTCTTTCGACCGCAGTCACCGGGCTACGCGCCCAATCCTTCGCGCTCGAGAACATCTCGGGCAACATCGCCAACAGCCAGACCACCGGCTTCAAGCGCATCGACACCGATTTCGTCGACCTGATCCCCGACGCACCGCAGAAGCGGCAGACCGCCGGTTCGGTCCTGGCGCAGTCGCGCTCGACCAACAACCTGCAGGGTGACGTCAAGGGCACGTCGACCGAAACCAACATGGCCATCAACGGCAACGGCTTCTTCATCGTCGAGCCGCCGATCGGCCAGTCGGACGGTGACGCGCTGTTCGCGGGCGCCAGCTACTACACTCGGCGCGGCGACTTCGAGCTCGACAAGAACGGCTACCTGGTCAACGGCTCGGGCTACTACCTGAAGGGCCTGCCGATCGACCCGGTGACGCAGAACATCTCGGGCTCGGTCCCGCAGGTGCTACGCGTCTCCAACTCGTTCCTGCCGGCACAGCAGACCACGCGCGTCAACTACGAGCTGAACCTGCCGCAATTGCCTAAGACTGCAGCGTACCAGGCGGCGAAGACCGTCGGCAGCGAGCTGCTGCGGGCGCAGGACTTCCTGACGCTCACGCCGGATACTCCGGCCACCACCTCGGGCGCCACCACGACGGGCACGGCCTTGCCGTCGACCATAGCCGCAGCCGGTGACTCGCTGAGCGTCGCCGTCAATGGCGGCGCAGCGACGACCATCAACTTCATCAGCGGCGGCGGCAGCTCCGGCAACAACATCGACATCACGGCCTACGCGGATGTCGACGCGATGCTGACTGCGGTTCAGGGCTTGCTGCCGGGCGGCGTTACCCTCGCCCGGAACACCGCCGGTGCGATCACAGTTACGGCCGCCAACGCCACCGACACGGTCACCCTCACCGACAATACTACCGGCACCTCCACCACCGGCTTCAACCTTGCCAATGGCACGATCAATCCGACCGTGTCGGCCGCGACGGCCCTCTCCGCACGCGTCAACGCCGTCAGTGCCGACGACGCGGACACTTTCGTCGCCCAGTCGATCTCGGGCGGCGCGATCACGGTCTATGCCGGCAACGGCGCTCCCGCCAACGTGCAGGTGCGCTGGGCCAAGGTGAACTCGACCGCCAATGGCGGCGCTGAGCGCTGGAACATGTTCGTCCTCACCAACTCGGAAGCCACCGGTTCTGGTACCGCCTGGACCCGCATGGGCGGCGACTACACCTTCGGCGCCGACGGTTCGCCCAACCCGGCAGTGGAATACACCGACCTGCCGGGGCTCACGGTGAACGGCGTGACCATTGGCGACATACGTCTGCAGCACGGCGCGAACGGGCTCACCCAGTTCGCCGATCCGAACGGCACCGCCGAGGTGACCACGCTCAACCAGAACGGCTACGCCGCTGGTGAGTACGTCTCGGTCGCGGTGAACGACAACGGCCGCGTCGTCGTCTCCTACAACAACGGCCAGCAGCTCGAGGTCGCCCAGGTGGTGACGGCGAACTTCAATGCCGCGAATGCACTGAAGCGCATGGATGGCGGCGTGTTCGCTGCGACGTCGGAGTCGGGCGAGCCGCTGCTCGACAATGGTGGCGTCATCGGCTCCTCGCTCGAAGCGTCGAACACCGACATCTCCGAGGAGTTCACCAAGCTGATCATCACCCAGCAGGCTTATGCCGCCGGCACCCGCATCGTCTCGACCGCGGACCAGATGCTGCAGGAAGCACTGAACATGGTCCGCTGAGGCGGCGGATGAACAGAGCTGTCGCGGGTCAACCGCGGCGGCTCGGGATGGGGCTGGAGTAGGACGGAATGGGGCTTTCGGTTACCCTCAGCAATGCGCTCAGCGGGATGCGCGTCGGGCAAAGCGCGCTCGACACGCTGTCGAACAACGTCGCCAATGCCGGTACCCCCGGATACCACCGGCGTTCGGTCAGCATCATCGACTCGGTGGGCGTCAATTCCACCTATGCTCGCGAGGGGCAACTCACCCGCACCTTCAGCCAGAGCCTGCAGCAGCACTACACGCGTGCCACGGGCGAATCCGGCTTCTCCAGCGTCAAGGCGAGTTTCCTCGATCGCGTGCAGACGCTGTTCGGCAAACCCGGCACGACCGGCTCCGTCGATAGCGCCTACAACGCCTTCGAGAGCGCGCTGGCGGCGGCCGCTACCAGCCCGGACAGCTACGCCAACCGCGCCGACCTGGTGCAGAAGGCCGAGGGGCTGGCGGGGACGCTCAACCGGCTCACCTCCGACATCCAGTCTCTCCGGCAGGAGACCGAGTCGCGGCTCTCCAACAGCGTCGACACCATCAACAACCAGCTGCAATCGCTGGAGAAGGTCAACCTCAGGCTGGCCGACCAGGGGATCGATCCGACCTCGCGCGCCACGTTGCTGGACCAGCGCGACCGGCTGGTCGAAGGCCTGTCACAGCAGATGGACCTGCGCGTCAGCTATCGCGGCGACGGCACGGTCTCGCTGATGACGCGCTCCGGCGTCGGCATCCTCGATGTGAAGGCCTCGGTATTCTCGTACGAGAGCGCCGGTGCGCTGTCGGCCAGCTCGCGCTTCAGCCCCAACGATGCGGTCAGCGGCGTTGGCAAGCTCACGATCATGACGCCGGCCGGGCTCGAGATCGACCTGGTCAAGCAGAACGTTCTCAGCTCCGGTGAGCTCGCCGGGCTCATTGAATTGCGCGACCAGTCGCTGGTGGAGGCGCAGGACCAGCTCGACGAGATCGCCTCCTCGCTGGCTAAGGCGATGTCGACCAACGTGACCACGGGAACGCAGGTGACCTCGGGCGCCTCCAACGGCTACGAGGTCGACCTCGCCAACGTCCGCAACGGCAACGAGTTCACCTTCAAGTACCTGCAGGGTGGCGCCGAAAAGAACGTGCGCGTACTGCGCGTCGACGACGCCTCGAAGCTGCCGATCGACTATGTCGATGCCAACGGCGCGCGAGTGGTCGGGCTCGATTTCTCCGGCGGCGCGGCGTCGGTTGCGGCGCAGCTGCAGGGAAAACTCGGTACCAGCCTCTCGGTCAGCAGCCCATCGGGCGCCATGCTGAGGGTGATGGATGACGGCGCCGCCGGCACCACCGACATGCTGTCGCTGCAGACGCGGACCACGGCGACGGGCCTGCAGAACGGCGGCCTCGGCTTCTCCCTGTTCGTCGACACCAACAATGCCGACTATACCGACAGCCTCGACGGCGTCGGACAGAAGCTCGGTTTCGCCGGGCGCATCAGCGTCAACCAGGCGGTGGTGAACGACAACAAGCTGCTGGTGCAATATACCGGCACCACGCCGCTCGGCGACCAGAGCCGGCTGAACCAGATCGTCTCCAACCTCGACGGCATGCGCTTTGCCGGCGCCGAGGGATCGAGCGGCACCACCGCGAGCTTCCGCCTCGGCGGCACCGTGGCCGACATCATCTCGCAGACGATCAACTACCAGGGCAACGCGGCGGCCTCCGCGATCTCGGACAGCGAGACGCAGGAGATGACGCTCGATGCGCTGACGCAGCGCCTCGACAGCGAGTACGGCGTCGACGTCGACGAAGAAATGGCACGTCTGATGGAACTGCAGAACGCCTTCGCCGCCAATGCGCGCGTGATGAGCGTAGTGCAGGAACTGATGGACTCCCTGATGCAGCTCTAAGGTGCGAACACCATGACCTCAGTCGGCAAGACGATGTTCCCGCTCGCCAACGGCATCAAGAACATCACCAACATGAAAGAGCGCTACGACAAGCTGCAGACGCAGTTGTCGAGCGGGGAGAAGGCCTCGACGCTCGCAGAGATGGGCTCGGACCGGTACTTCGACCTGGCGCTGCGCCAGCGCGTGGCGCGGATGGATGGCTACCAGCAGTCGATCTCGACCGTGAACCTTCGCCTCGAAGTGCTGGATACGGTGATGAGCCGGCTCGACACTATCGAGTCCGACGCCCGCGCCGCGGCTATTTCTGGCGGCGGCGGCACCTCCGGCATCAACTTCCAGACCACGCCGACACTCGCCGGTTCGCGCTTCGACGAGGTGATGACGCTGCTCAACACCGATATCGCTGGCCGTTACATGTTCGGCGGCAACCGCACCGACAGCAAGCCGGTCTCGACGCCGGCGGACCTGATGAACGGCGTCGGCGCGCGCGCGGGGTTCAAGCAGGTCGTGGGTGAGCGGAAGCTTGCCGATCTGGGGACCGACCACCTGGGCCGGCTCGACATCAGTACCGTGACCGACACGGTGACGCTGGCGGAAGAGACCACCGTGTTCGGCATGAAGCTCTCAGGCGTCACCACCACCTCGGCGAACATCGCGGTGACCGCCCCCGGTGGTGGCCCGCCGCCGCAGCTGACGGTGCAGTTCGGCACGCCGCTGCCGTCTGCCGGCGACAAGGTGCAGGTCAGCTTCACCATGCCTGATGGCACCGAGGAGCAGGTCGTCCTCGTCGCGACCACCGCCCCGCCGGGCGCAGGCGAGTTCCAGATCGGCGCCGATGCCGACACCACCGCGGCGAACTTCGGCACGGCACTCACCAGTTCGGTGAAAAACCTGGCCGAGACCGCGCTGGTTTCGGCATCGGCCTATGCCGCAGCGGACGACTTCTTCAACGGGCAGGGCGAGCAGGTGATGCGCGTCGACGGCCCGCCCTACGACACCGCCACCGGCCTCATTGCCGGCACCTCGGCCAACACGATGCTCTGGTACAATGGCGAGGACAGCGCCGATCCGCGCAACACCGTCACCGCCCGCGTGGGTGAGGGCACGACCGTGGGTTATGGCGTGCAGGCCAACGAAAGTGGCTTCCTCAATCTGATCCAGACGCTCGCCGCCGTGGCCGTACAGGATTTTCCGGACAGCGATCCGACCTCGGAGGAGCGCTACACCTCGATGATGTCGCGCAACGCCTCGCGGCTCGCCGACACCAAGGACAATCAGCCGGGCTCACTGGCGGCCATCACGGTCGAACTCGGCCTCGCGCAGAGCACGACGGGCGCCATTGCCGAGCGGCACACGGCGCACTCGGCGCAGCTCGGCAACATGCTGGAGCAGATCGAGTCCGCGCCGACCGAGACCATCGCGATGGAGATCCTGGCGCTGAAGACCCGGCTGGAAGCCAGCTACCAGACCACCGCGCTGCTGAGCCAGCTATCGCTCGTGAACTACATGCGGTAGCGGCCGCCAACGTTCCGCAGACCCCGATCGCACAAGTCATCCCCGCGAAAGCGGGGATCTCTGTTTTCTGGTGCGCAGGCATGGCCGCAGGAACGGCTAGAAACAACAAAGCCCGCGTTTCCGCGGGCTTGATCATTCGCAGCGATGTGTCGCGCTCAGCTCTGGCCTGCGCGCAGTCCGGTGGCGATCTCGCGGTTGATGTTGATCAGCACGGTGAGCTTGTTGGCCGACGGCTCGGCCTGGATGGTCATCGTCTGCTTCATCACGAACAGGCCGAGGTTGGCGATGTTCTCGCGCAGCGACTTTGGCAGCGGGCTTTCCTCGCCGGTCACCGAGCCGAGGAACACGGTCCAGAGCTTCCGGTTGAACATCAGGGCGTTGTGGAGCTCGTGACGCTCGTTGTCCCAATCGTCCCTGATGCGCTGCATCTGGCCGGCAGCTCGAGAGAGGAGGTTCGCCTCGAGGAGACGAGGATTAACCGTCTGCCTGCCTACCTGCTGGTAGGCGAGGGCCGCACTATTCTGCATTGCCGAGGAGTTCCTGTTCGTACTGGATCAGCTTTTTCGCAGCCTTGAGTGCTTTGTACAGGGAGCCGGTTAATATCTCGTTATTGATTTCGTCAACAATGCGGATTGTTGATGGCGCTGCCGTGATGATGTCGTTGACCAGTTGAAAGTAGTCCTGCGTAAGTCGTTCGACGCTCTCATGAATATACATGAGCTGCACCGCCAAGTAGATGCGCTTGGCGGGACTGTCGGCGGTGTCGAAAGTCAGGATATCCTTCTCGCGCAGGATTGGCGCCTTACCGTCGATGAACAGCCGCGTGCGCTGATCCGAGTTGGTGATGACGCAGTTGCCGACGATCAGGCGTTCGCCCGGCTTCAGTTCGACCTTTAGCGACATATCGGTGGCTCGACCCCATGATTCCGTGGAGCAGCATACTGCATACGGCGCGTCACCAAAACGCTACCGGCGCAGGGCGAATGCGAGTGCTCCGAGACCAAGGAGGATGAGCAGGGCGCCGCCCAGGATGAACGGTGCCGGGACCCCGAAGCCGGCGCTGATCAGGCTGCCGAGGAACGGTGCCGACATCATGGCCGAGATCATCGCGGCCTCGCCGGCGGCAGTGACCCGGCCGATCCGATCAGGTGGCGTTTCGGCCTGGATCACCGAGCGATAGGGCACCATCATGAACACCGTGGTGCCGCCCATCACTGCCATCACCACACAGAACAGTGGGAACGGAATGGCGAGGCTCCACCCCGCCGCGAGCGCCACGGCGATGGTCACCGGGCCGGAGATCAAAGCCGGGATGGCCATCATCGCCAGGGGGCGCTTCGGCCTGACCATGCCCGCTAGAAATGCCCCGACGACGCCGCCGACGCCGGAAGCGGTGACGGTCAGCCCGAAGGCCGTTGCGTCGTAGCCGAGACGGCTGGTCAGCAGCGCAATCTGCGTGTCGTAGAGAAAGAAGATGAAGTTGGCCGCGGCGGCAAAGATCAGCACCGCGAGCAGCCGCCGGTTGCGCCCGAATTCGGCGATGCCCCCGGACACGCGGCGCAGGAATGGCTCCGCGGTACCGTGGAGCACATGGGCGCGAGGCGGCAGCTTCAGGCCCAGCAGGATCAGGAACGCCACGACGGACAGGAAGCCGTTGACGACGAACACACCCTGCGCCGGCAGCAGCGCCAGTAGCAGCCCGCCAGCCGCCGGGCCTATGATCTTGCTCGCCTGGTTGATGCCCTGGTGCAGGCCATTGGCGGCCATCAGCAGCGGTTCGGGCGTCGTCAGTTGGATGGCCGACTGCCGGGCGGGGGTGAAGGCGGAATCGACGATGCCGCGCAGCAGGACAAGCAGCAGCAGAACCTCAACATTGGGCGCCAGCGCCAGGGCGAAGGTCAGCGCGCCACGGCCAAGGTTGGAAACCAGCAGCACGCGCTTCAACTCGGTGCGATCGACCCAGGCGGCGAGCAGCGGGCCGGCGATGACGTAGGGCAGGGAGAAGGCCAGGGCCAGGAAGGCGAGGGCGACCGGGCCGTGGCCCCAGACATAGGCGATCAGCGCAACCACGGCGACGTAGTCGAACCAGTCGGCGAAATCGGCGGGAATGGCCGCAAACAGCAGCCGGCGCTGGGCCGGGATGCGGAGGATGTCTCGGAACGGCGTCATGGGTGCGACGATTGCCCGGCGAGCGACCCATGACAATGGAAAAGGCGGGCACCGGCCCGCCTGTCCTCAAGTCTCTGCCAATGCCGCTAGAACAGCCGCAGCACGGCCTGGTCGGCCTGCGAGGCCATCGACAGCGCTGTCGAGGACAGCTGCTGGCGGGTCTGCAGCGCGAGCAGGTTCGCGGCTTCCTGGTTGGTATCGGCCAGCGTCAGGTTGGCGGCGCCGGTTTCCAGGGTGTTGATCATCGACTTGGTGAAGTCGTTGCGGTTCTCGACGATCGACAGGTTCGAGCCGAAAGCTGAGGCCTGCGAGCGGAGCTTGCCCAGTGCGTCGCCCAGCTTGCCGAGACGGGCATCGAGCGAGGCATCGCTGTCGAAGTCTGCGTCCACCGCGGAGGCGATACCGAGCGTCGTGTTGTTCACCGAGGTCGGGTCGCCATCGGAATCCTTGGCCTGGATATCGATGGTGGAGGTGCCGGTCTCGTTGAATGTCAGCTTGAGCTTGTCGCCGCGTAAGAGGTTGATGCCGTTGAACGAGGCGTCGTCGGCGAACTTGTCGAGCTGGTCGCGCAACTCGTTGAACTGCTTGACGAGATTCTTGCGCACCTCGTTGCCACCGATCTCGGCAGTGCCCGAGGTCCCGTCGATCTCGCCGTCGGTTCCGACGCCCTTGACGGTCAGCTCTTCGGTCGAGAGGTTCTCGATCCGGAGCTTGCCGTTGTCGTTGGAGGCGCGGACCTTGTCCTTGAGGCTGGTGTTGGTGTTGATCGACTGGACGAGCTGGTCGACCGAATAGGTGCCGGCTGTGGCGCCGGCGGTCACGCCGGGAGAAGCGCCGAACACTGCAGCAGCACCGGCCCCGCCGACGGTGACGGAATTGGAGCCATTGGCCTCACCCTGGAGGTCGATGCGGTTGCCGCTGCCTCCCACCGTGACGCCGGACACTCCCTGCGCCGTCAGCTGCGACTGGATGTAGCTACGGGCCGTGGTCGCGTCGGGGGCGTTGGAATCCGTAAGGTTGATCGTCGCGGTGTTCGTGCCGTTGCTGATGGTGATTGGTGCCGACGGTGTACCGGCCTGCGCGGTGATGCCGAACGTCGCGTTTACGTTGCCGCCAACGTCCACGTCGCCGTCGACGGCCGAAATCGACAGGTTGCTGCCCGGGCCTGCCGTGCTTGCAATGGTGATGTTGGTGCCGTCGTTGGTTACCGATGTCGCGAAACCATCCGCCAGCAGCTGCCCCTCGAGCAACTGGGTGAGCTCATTGATGTCGTCGACGACGTTGTCGTTATTGCCATACATCGAAAGCTGGAAGCTATCGATCGTTATGGGCCAGGAAACGCTGCCAAAACCCCCGGTTTGAGAGAGTTGGAACGCGACCGCGTCGGAGCCGCTGAACCCCGTCGTATCGGCGTTGAAGGCGAAGGACACCGAACCGTCGCCAGGCGGGACGAAATCCGCTGACGCCGCAACCGTCGACTGCACCGCGCCGGCGCTGCCCAGCGATACGCCGACGGCGGTGCCGCCAACGGCGCCGCCGGAGAACTCCAGCAGGCCGGTGCGGCCCGGATCCATGGTGAAGGACTGGGTCTTGAACGACTTGTCCTGCCGAGCCTGGCGCAGCGTCGACTGCATCGACTCGACCGTCTTGGTGATCGAACTCAGGCCGTTGTCGGCGGCCTCGATGGTCTTGATGCCGTTCGACATCGAGTCCAGCAGGTTCGACATGTCACCGGCGCGGCTGTTCAGCGACGCTGCAGTGAAGAAGTTGGTGGGGTTGTCGAGTGCCGAGTTGACCTTGAGGCCAGTGGCGAGGCGCTCCTGCGTCTTCGCCATCGAGGTGGCGGTCGATTGGAGCGAAAGCAGGTTCGAGCGAACCGCCTTGGAGAGGTTTACTTCGGCCACGTCACAAACCTTCTGGTCTGTCTAGCATGCCCGCATCCTGGGGCCCGGCTCGTCACAATGAGTATCTATCGAGCCACAGGTGCAAACGACCGGTTAATCGGGTTGCGAAAACAGTCTAGCCCAAAAGAAAAAGGCGGGCCGGAGCCCGCCTTCGCCTTGTCTTGCGACTGACTTCTTAGAACAGGCGAAGCACGGCCTGATCGGCCTGCGAGGCCATCGACAGAGCCGTCGAAGACAGCTGCTGGCGGGTCTGCAGAGCGAGCAGGTTCGCTGCTTCCTCGTTGGTGTCGGCAAGCGTGAGGTTCGCCGCACCGGTCTCGAGGGTGTTGATCATGTTCTTGGTGAAGTCGGTGCGGTTCTGCACGATCGACAGGTTCGAGCCGAAGGCCGAAGACTGCGAACGCAGGTTACCGAGGGCGTCGCCCAGCGTGCTCAGCTTGGCGTCGATCGACGCGTCGCTGTCGAGGTCCTTGTCGGCAACGGTGGTGATGCCAAGCGAAGTGTTGTTGATCGAGGTGGCAGTGCCGTCGGCATCCTTTGCCTGGATGTCGATGGTCGAAGTGCCGGTCTCGTTGAACGTCAGCTTCAGCTTGTCGCCGCGGAGCAGGTTGATGCCGTTGAAAGAGGCGTCATCAGCCAGCTTGTCGAGCTGGTCGCGCAGTTCGTTGAACTGCTTGGCCAGGTTCTTGCGGACGTCATTGCCACCGATGTCGGCAGTCCCGGTGGTGCCGTCGACTTCACCGTCGGTACCAACGCCGGTAACGGTGAGGTCTTCGGTCGAGAGGTTCTCGATGCGAAGCTTGCCGCCGTCGTTGGAAGCGCGGATCTTGTCCTTCAGTTCGGCCTTGCCGTTGATCTCGGTAACGAGAGCATCGACAGTCTTCACCGCGCCGGGCGCGACCGTTGCAGCACCAGCCGCCGAGGTGCCGGCGTCAAGGCCGATACCGGTGATGGTGGTGTCGGTGTCGGCGTCAGTCTCGGCGAAGTTGGTCACGGCAACCGACGAGTTGGTGCCCGTGGTGGCCGAGGTCAGCACCAGCTTGCCGC